>JAHJTX010000015.1 GCA_018829545.1 Bacteroidota bacterium
ATTAAAAGTTTCAATCCACGCACCCGCGAAGGGTGCGACTTTAAGCGATGACGTTAGAGATTATTTAATTGAAGTTTCAATCCACGCACCCGCGAAGGGTGCGACGCCGAAAATTGTGGACTTTGTTGGTGAGTATAAAGTTTCAATCCACGCACCCGCGAAGGGTGCGACAAAGAATACAAGGATAACCCCAGAGACTTTACAGAGTTTCAATCCACGCACCCGCGAAGGGTGCGACGAAGAAGCAAACGATTTGATGCAGCAAGTAAACGGTTTCAATCCACGCACCCGCGAAGGGTGCGACCACACATAAAATGTGCCTACCCAGACCTAAAAATGTTTCAATCCACGCACCCGCGAAGGGTGCGACTGTTACTTATGTAACTAGTTAAAATTACTACTTTTACAAATCAATAATCGCTAACATCTAATTATTTTTAAATAAATTTAACAAAATTTTCAATTGTGCGTTTTATAACGTGTTTTCTCAATGCTAACCGACCGGACTTTTAGTGTGCGCTTCGGTTAGCGGCTTCCTTATTTACAAAATCAGCAAGTCATCAATATTCAGGTTTTTTTCTTTACCGTATCGCTCAAGCCGTCTTTGCCAATTTGCGCCAAGTAAATAAAAACGCAAACTATCTTCATCAGAATCATAAATAGAAAACAGTTCGTTTTTCAAAAGTTCCCATTCTGCAGGATTAACCACGCATTCAAACACTGAATTTTGCGCACGAATTCCGTAATTCAAACATGTCTCCGCGACTTTTTTTAATCTTTTTTTTCCACTCGCGGTTTTTGTGGATACGTCATAACCAATTACTACCATCATACTTGTAAGCCTCCAGCTTAATTTTTACTTCAAATAAAATGGCGGATAGTTTTCAATATCGCCACGTATATAACGCGCAAGTAATTGAGCTTGTACGTGCGGTAAAAGACCAATCGTCATCTTTTCGCCTAAAAATGGATGCGTAATTTCTTCTTGTTTTCTTTTTTGATATGCCGTTAGCAATGCTTTTCTTGCATCATCAGACATTCGTACTTCTCCAGATTCTCTTATTATGAAATCCTTTTTTGATACTTGTTTCAAATTGATGAGATTGAGCATTATTCTATCACCGAGATATGCTCTAAACTCTTCCATAACATCCAGCGCAAGACTCGGTCTGCCGCTTCTTATTTGATGAAGAAATCCCACCTGCGGATCGAGTCCAACTGTTTCCAGCGCGGAACGGACATCATTAACAAGAATAGCATATAAGAATGAAAGAAGCGCATTTGCCGGGTCGAGCGGCGGACGTTTTGTTCTTTGATTAAATTCAAAATCGTCCTGTTGTGATGTAATGAGGTGCGATAACACTCCGAAATAGTGCGATGCGCATTCCCCCTCGTAACCTCTCAGTTCGTCAAGGCTTTGGCACTCTTGAATATTTTTCAAACGTCTGCCCATTGTGTCTGCTGATAAAATTACCGCATCAGGGCAATTATCCGGATGATTTCTTTGATGACGTAAAAGCAAACTACGATAGTTGAATACTTTTGCCGCAATAATTGGTCGTGCAATAGCAAGCGAAAGAAATTCGTCGTCGGAAATGGCATATTGAGCTTTACGTAAAAGCACGTTTCCTTTCTGGGCGCCATACACACGCGCAAGAAACTTACCGTTTTCTAAAAGATAACTTATGCCCACATTATTTTCCGCGCAGAATGCCATCAAAGAAGGCGATAGAGCTTTGAATCCGAAGCAAACAATATTTTCTATTGAATGAATTGGAGCTTGGAATACTTTTTCATTGTTAACTTCCACTACAAACGTTTCTCTTTCTTTATGCAGATATGCGTCATCGGATGTTATGTATAGCGTATTCAAATGTTTTTTCATGGTAAGTATAATCCTTTAATATAATTCTGTAGTTTTTGCTTGTTCATTGCTTTCGGTTGACAAACATCCTGCAAAGAACAGTTCCTGCATTTAGCCGAATATTCTGCAGCAGGTAATATTTTTTTTGATACAATTTCCCTTACCAGCGTGATGATGCTTTCGGTTCGCGTACGAAGATCGTTATCAATTTCCACGACTTCTCTTCGTCTTATTTTGCCGTAGAAAAATGCGCCGTGCGTAATATTAGTATCAAGCATTTCCTCCAAGCAGAATACTTGAGCGCATAGCTGCACCTTATCGCTTATGTCGTTTTTCGGTTCGCCCGATTTGAATTCCACAGGCATTACCTGTTCACTGCTTATAGAATCTTGCCCGGCTGCAGTTCGCGATCGAAACTCAACAACATCGCAGCGTCCTACAATACCTAAACGGAATGAATGTATTCTTAATCCGCGGACGGTTCTCAATGCGCCGCGGGTTTCATACGTATCGGTATCAACTTTTTCATGGAGAATATTCCCGCGTGTGGTAAACAGATTTTCCTGCCATACATCATCCACGTGGATTAATCCGCATTGCCGTGGGCAATAAACATAGTGCTGCAGCGCGCTAATCATTATGAAATCATCTTCGGTGTACATGATTATTTCTTTTTCCCTTTATCGAGTTTTCTCCTTTCTTTTTCAGGTAAGATTTTATAATTCTGACTTGAAACAACTTTTCTCCCAGACTTTTTCTCTAATTCTTTTCTTGCGTTACCGGCAACCGTTCCCCCTTCAATTGCAGCTTTTTCATTTTCATCGAAGTCATGCGCATCTTTAGTTCTTGCAATTTCGGTTGTTGATGCTTCGCCCAGCATTGTAAATATCAACTCTAAGTCTGTCATATGATCACGCAGATTTTCCTGAGGTTTTGCCAATCCTTTAAATTTTTTATAATCGGAAGGAATTAACCCGAATGTTGCTTTACTTATTTCTGCTGTAAGGATAGAATATTCTTTTCCTTCTTTAACTCCACGCTTTTTCCATTCATCGGTTAGTTCATCTCTAACAGCAATTCCACGCACACGTTTTTCAATCCATTCGTCGGAATATCCTTTAGCTTTATAAATTTCACGCATACGTAATTGGGCAAGTTCGGGATTCTCGATTTCTTCTAAACGTTCTTGCCCTACCTTAGCCAACCATAATTTAAATGGTTCTGCCTTTGGAGACGGAATTGATTGAATAATTCTGAGTACACCTTCAACATTAGCAGTCTGGGTTTTTCGCTTTTTCCCATCCGCAGCTATCATCTCAAGGGGGGGACAAATTGTCCCCCAGTTGGAATTCAGCAAAGGATCTCGCTTGCGCATTTTTTTAATATAGTCTTTTGGGTTTACAGAATCCGTCAATGCTTCAACAACATCAACAACCGAGAAATACCATTTTTGATCTTCCTCATTCCATACAGAGCGGATTCGTTTTTCTTCAAAAAGTTTTATGTTGGGCATGTTTTTTCTCCTGAAATATCAAATGATGTAAAACAGTTGTTTCTGGAAATTCATTTCTCAGATGTCAAGTATTCCATAACAACCAAATCTTCATGTCGGCAGTTGTCCGGAATTTCCGGATAACTGAATCTTCAATAAGCTCCCCCTCTTCAAAGACGTTCTTTAAATGCTCATTGATCGTGCGAACATCTTTCTGAAATAGTTCCGCTAATTGCTTCTGTGTAAGCCAGACGGTTTCACCTTCCAGCCGCACTTCAATTCTGCTTTTTTGATCCCCGGTTGTATAGATGATGATTTGAGAATTTTGGGATTCACTCATATTTCACAGTCCATTATTTATAAACAATTAACATTAATTCTAATTTCAGTTGTCCGATTTTTTCGGACACCTAATAAAAGCAAAGGCTATACCAATGTTAAAAGACAAAATACAACTTCTCTTTTCCACGTTTATTACGGAACGGATTTTTTTCGATTCGAAAAGTTTTATGTTTGACATAGGGTTCCTTTTAAAATCGTTACAAAATGTAACTGTTTCAAGGGTAGGGACAAATTGTGCCTACCTGGGTTATTGCAACAGGCTTATAAGTATGGAATTGTATTCAGTGAATATTATTCACCTTCAATTATTTCAACTTTCAATCCAGATAATTCGTCATTGATCTCAGACTCAACAGGGATATAATAATCACTAATGGATTTGGGTTCTTCTTTGTTTGGTTTTACTCTATCTCTTATAGTTCGATGAACTTTAGCAGAGGAGTATTGTTTCTCGCCTTGTTTTTGTTCCCACCAA
>JAHJTX010000145.1 GCA_018829545.1 Bacteroidota bacterium
GCTTCTGCAGTTAAAACCGCCGCTCCGGTATAATGATACGAACCGGCAATAACAAAGACTTTGCCCGAAGAATACTTGTGAACATCCAATTCCTTTAATTTTAGCACACCATAAACGTCTTCCGGCTCTATCAAATAATCATCAACTTCCAGGTAATCAAAATATTCAGCGCCGAGTCCTATTGTTCCAACAGCAACTTCTCCCGAGTGGACGAATCCCATCCCATAGACGAGCTCCGTTTTTTGTTTTGCCAAAGTAATTGTGAGATCGGAGAAAAAAATTGTGCTGCCTGTTGATGTGTTCATATCCAAACCGCTGGGAACATCAATCGCGATTTTAATTCCTTCCATATCATTCAGTTTATCGATTACTTTTTCAAATTTACCTTTAATTTCTCCCTTGATGCCAGTACCCAAAATTGCGTCAATAATTACGCTGCAATTTTTCAACTTGTTCAAATCGGAAAGATTTTTATAGTACGAAAACGAAGAATCCTGATTATATTTTAACAGATTTACGAGGATATTGTGATTTGTAAGAGCATCGCCAGCCAACTCGCTTTTTGGACAAAGCGCAATTACTGAAACTGAAAACCCCATGTTCATGAAATTGCGGGCAAGTGCAAATCCATCGCCCCCGTTGTTCCCTTTTCCGCAAACAATTCCAATTTTATCTAATGGATTTAAATCGGGATAATTATTCATTATAATTGCAAAAAGACTTCTGGCAGCGTTCTCCATTAAAAGAAGGCTCGGTATTCCTAATTTTTTAACGGCAAATTCATCAGCCTTTCTAATTTGATCAGTACTGTAAAGCGGTATCATCTTCTCTCCGAAAAAAATAAGGGGCATACACGCCCCTAATTGAAAATATTTTTAACCTTTTCCGTAATACCAAATCAACCAAACAATAGTGAAAATAGGCAGAAGTATTGGTATGGCATATTTAAATAAATAAGCAAAAAAACTTGGCATTTTTATGCCTGAACTTTCGGCAATAGATTTTACCATAAAATTAGGTCCGTTGCCAATGTAAGTCATAGCGCCGAAAAATACAGCCGCAACCGAAATTGACTGAAGATATAATGGGAAATCGATTGACAACTGGTGAACTTGATCTTTGACATTAATATCGAGACCAAATTTACCCATTTGAGCGCTCAAGAAATTCAAATAAGTTGGAGCGTTATCTAAAAACGCTGAGAGAGAACCCGTTGCCCAGTAAAATATTCCGGCGTTTAATTGGTCGCCCATTAAATTTGCTTCGTGTGCAATCAATTGAAGAGCGGGAATCATCGTTGCAAAAATTCCAATGAAAAGATACGCCACTTCTTTAATCGGCTCGAAATTAAATTCATTAGCTACAAGATTTTCTTTATCAGCCATTTTATACGACAAATAGCAAACAGAAAACATTATTATTTCTCTAATTCCAAACGGCAGCGGTGCGAGACTTGGAACCCAGTTCATTACTGCAGGATCAATGAATACCGAGATTAAAATTATCAGTAAGAATCCAACATTCTTTAGTCCGTGGAATTCTATTTTTCCGGTATAGGAATTTTCAACGTCTTCTCCGTCCTTATTCCTGGAATCGACAAAATAAAATACCGCTACAACTGCAAGAACTGTCGGAAGCCAAATGTACCAAATGTGTTGAACAAACCAGAAGAATTCAACTCCCCTTAAAAATCCTAAAAACAAAGGAGGATCTCCGATTGGAGTCAGAGCGCCGCCAATATTGCTTACAACGAATATGAAAAATATTATTTGATATGGTTTGATGCGATGCTGATTTATTTTCATAAATGGACGAATCAGCAGCATGGAAGCTCCTGTAGTTCCGATGACATTTGCAATCACTGCGCCAATCAAAAGTATAGCTACATTCAGCAATGGCGTAGCTTTTTTATCAAACTTTATCAAAATTCCGCCGGAAGCAATAAACAGCGAAGCGAGTAATGCAATAAAACTTAAATACTCCGCAAAAGTATGCAACAGCGAACGGGGATCGTGCAGCACAATTAGATAGTAGAGTACGGTAATCGTTCCTAAAAGAGCGGAAATTTTGGGATAGTGCTTTTCCCAAAAATGATGATAAAATAATGGACCTGTTGCAATAGCAAGCAGCAGAAGTATGAAAGGCAGCACCATGTAAGCTGGGGGCAGCGGATGTTCTGCGCCCGTTTCAACTGCCTGTTCAATAACAGCATTTGCGCCGCTTATTCCTGAAGAAGCAAATACATTTAGCGAAGCTGACATGATGAACAAAACTACGATTAAGAGAAATACAATTTTTTTCATAAGCTTTCCGGTTGTTTGAAAAATTTTTAACGTCAATGGTATGACCCCAGAACAATCTCTAGACTCATCTTCCATAGCAAGCTACGGGAATTACTCCAACCTTCTTGTCCGCCGAAGCGTGCGAAGGCGGATTAAGGTGTATTTCTGTAAATCATCCTTGGGAACGGTATAGCTTCTCTAAGATGATCGATACCGCAAATCCAAGAAACTGTTCGTTCCAGACCTAAACCAAATCCGGCGTGAGGCACAGAACCAAACCGCCGCAAATCCAAATACCATTCAAAAAACGATTGCGGTAGATTGTGCTCTTGAATTCGCTGGATCAGAAAATCAAGATTGTCTTCTCTCTGGCTTCCGCCGATTATTTCTCCGTAACCTTCCGGAGCCAAAACGTCGACCGCAAGCGCAACTTTTTCATTCAGTGGATCACGTTTCATGTAAAACGCTTTTATTTCTGAAGGATATCTGTGAACCATAACTGGTCTATCGAATTGGTTCGAAATTGTTGTTTCATCCGTTGCGCCGAAATCGTTTCCCCATGCGAATTCAATATTATTCTCATGCAAAATTTTCACTGCATCATCGTAAGAAATTCTTGGGAAAGGACGCAATACTTTTTCAAGTTTTGATGTATCTCTTTCGAGAGTAGCTAATTCATCCTTCATATTTGTGAGCACAGTTTGAACAATGTACTCCAAAAATTCTTCCGCTAAATCCATGTCATCATCCAAATCATAAAACGCCATTTCGGGTTCCACCATCCAGAATTCAGTTAAGTGTCTGCGGGTTTTTGATTTTTCGGCTCTGAAAGTTGGACCAAAAGTATAAACCTTTCCAAATGCCATAGCGCCGGCTTCGGCGTATAATTGACCGGACTGCGTTAAGTAGGCTTTTCCCAAATCAAAGTAATCGAACTCAAATAAAGTTGACGTTCCTTCGCAAGCGTTGGGAGTAATTATCGGCGGATCGAAAAGGGTGAATCCCCTTTCGTCAAAGAAATCTCTTATCGCTTTAATTATTCTGTGACGGATTTTTAATATGGCGTGCTGCTTTTTTGAACGAAGCCATAGATGCCTATTATCAATTAAAAATTCAATTCCGTGTTCTTTCGGCGTAATTGGATATTCAGAACAAACGGAAATTATTTTCACATCCACAGCATCAAGTTCAAAACCGCCAACAGCTCTTGGTTCTTCTTTAACTTTTCCCGTTACCTCGAAGGATGATTCCTGCGTTAATTCTTCGCAAGAATTAAAAACTTCTTCGCTTACATTTCCCTTAAAAACAACGCACTGTAAATAGCCGGATCCGTCTCGCAGAATTAGGAATTTAACTTTACCGCTTGATCTTTTATTAAAAAGCCAGCCTTTAAGCGTTACCTCTTCCCCGACATGTTTCCCTAAATCCGAAATATAAATTTTGGGTTTCATATTACTCTTTTCATTTGTTAGAATTAAAGGTCAAATATACCTACGGTCAAAAATAAATGCAAAAAATGATATTAAAAGAGCAAATGATTTTTAGTGAACTCGTCAATTATAGAATTCCTAAGACAATTCACATTCAGCTTTCATAAAACGGCTCAATGTGTATTCCAGTGTGTGTTTGTGTGCCATATTTCTTGCGCAAAAGTTTTTCAATTTCGGATGCAATATTGTGTGAGTCTTCAACGGAAAGATATTTATCAACTTTTACGTGCGCTTCAATCGCAACGGAGTTTCCGATTTTTCTCGTTCTTAAATTGTGATATCCTTTTACGCCGGAAACACTTTCAATTATAGATGAAATTTCATCTTCCATTTTTTCGGGTAATGAATTTTCAAGCAATTCCTTAACGCTGGGAGTAGCCAAGCTCCATGCCACATTAACAATAAAAATGCTTACTATAATGCCAGCAATTGGGTCTAATATTCTCCATTGATCACCTAAATAAATCGCACCTGAAATACCAATTGCTGCGCCTATCGATGAAAGCGCATCGGAACGATGGTGCCATGCATTTGCAATAACAGCCTGACTATTTATTTTTTTGCCCGTATTAATAGTGTACCAATACAAAGTCTCTTTGCTGATTATTGAAATAATTGCAGCTGCAAGTGCAACAAATCCAGGCTGCTCAATAATTTCACCATTTAACGCATCAACTACTTTTTCAAATCCTGTCCAAAAAATGCCGATGCCAACAATCATTAAAGCAAAACTAATCAGCATGGTAGCAAAGGTTTCAAACTTTCCATGTCCATATTGATGATTGCTGTCATTATCTTTACTCGATACTCTAACAAATACAAGCACAATTATATCGGTAGCAAAATCAGATAAAGAATGAATTCCATCGGCAAGCATAGCTCCACTTTTTCCAATAATACCCGCTAATATTTTGCCTATTGTTAGTATCAGATTAGTGAAGAATCCAACAATTGTTACTTTATTAATCTCATTCAATCGGTCGTTATTTTCCATAATGCAGCTTCTTTAAGTATGCCAAATATAATGATTCAGAGGAAAAGATATTTTGAATAATCTGCTTGTTCCAATACAACTAATTTGTTCAGCTTCGCATCAAGAGAACCTGGATTTATTGACCAAAGTCTCACACAGCCCTTCTGGAATTTAAAAGGAGTGATGCATATCGCAGCACTTAGAATAAATAAGCTCTAATTGGAACTGTAAAAATGACAGTCCCAACCTCCCGAACGTTAATGATTCTCAGCAATTTCATCGCAATAACAGCATCTTTTTTACAGCATTGAAATATTCCGTTTCGAGCCGGTAGAAATAAACACCGCTCGGCAGACCGGCAGCATTGAATTCAATTTTATAATTACCGGGAGGTTTTGATTCGTTTACGAGTGTTTGGATTTTTTTGCCGAGTATATCGTAGACCGGCAGCGTGATTAACCCTTCCCCAGCCCTCTCGTTGCTAAGGGGAGGATTAGCAATTGTATATTTTATTGTTGTAGTTGGATTAAACGGGTTTGGATAATTTTGATGTAACTCAAATGATTCCGGATACTGTTCTTGTTTTTCTAATGTTGTTACTCGTCCTATCCTAAATACCTTAACCAAATCGAATCGTGCGCCCCCACATCCGCCCAGCCACTGCCGCCAGAAAGAACAAAGAATAAAGAATCCTGATCCTCCAAATTCAAGACAGTATCAATAAAATTAATATTTACCCAATTCGTATCTGGAATGCTCGCAGAAATTCTATACAAAGGAGACCAGCTTATGTTTCCCCCAACATAAAGGTGGGTTTTTTCGCCCAGCAATCAATTTCATAAATATCACCATTTTGAGCTTTTGGAATATGTTGGAAACAAGAACGCCAAATGTCGCCACCAAATAGTTCTAAAGACCACACGCCACCCTCTTGCGGCGTATCATCCGATGGTGTACCATCCCAGTTAATCCAACCTTGTGTGGAAAATTGACCATCTTCGGTTTCAAAACTTGTATTGATTATTTGACAGTAATTGGAATTTGATAAGCCGATGAGAAAAATAATTCCAAGGATTATCAAATAATTCTTGTTCAATGATTTAATAATCTTATGCATGATGAGAAAATTCCTCTTTAGCATTTTACATCTTTTCTATGTAAATATAATGACAGACAACTATATTCACTCCGCTTTCTAATAGGATTTATTCAACCTCCATTGCTTGGAGATTTGCTCGCTTATGGAGTTCCCTATTTTTCAACAGCAGTTAAATTTAAATATTTTACGAAGGGATCAAAATCCTTATCGTTGTGAAGCAATATTAAGCTATTCTCAATACAAAATGTGGCAATGATAGCATCTATTGTTTTTCGAACAGTGATTCCCATTTTTCTTAAATAACGATAGTTCTTTGCACTTTGAATTGCGATTTCTTTTCCACATATATTAAAGCATGGAAAAGCTTTTAGAATTGTGCTTGCTCTTTCAAAATCGCTATTACTCCTAAATCCTTGTAGAACTTCCGTTAAAACATAATCTCCCAAAACAACAATTTCTTTACCGAGCAGTGAATCTAATTTTTCAACTTGCCAATTTGTCGTACCATTAAAATAGTCTATAAGAACCGTTGAATCTAAAAAAATCATTTGTCTGTTCTCATTTCATCAATATCCCCTTCCCAGCTTAATTTTCCTTTTAAAGATTTTAATTGCGCTTGTTTTTTAACTTTCAATAACATTTTAAGAGCTTCCTCAACAACTTCCTTCTTTGTCTTCAAACCAGTCGTTTTTAAAGCCATATTCATTAATGCATCATCTATAACGATATTTGTTCTCATTTAAACTATCTCCTATGTGTAATATTTGTGCAAATATACACACATAATTACACCAAATCAATTTTAGCTCAATAATTAGAGGCGATACCGCACAACTGTCAATTAGATGAATAAAAACAACCGCTAGTTGTGAACAATCTCCCCATAAATATGATGAAACGGTTTGCGGAGAATTTTTCACCTCAATAACACCATCTTTTTTGTAGCATTGAAATATTCCGTCTGTATGCGATAGAAATAAACGCCGCTTGGCAAATCGTCAGCGTTGTATTCTATTTCGTAATTGCCGGGAGGTTTTGATTCGTTTACGAGTGTTTGGATTTCTCTGCCGAGGATGTCATAGACTTTCAGAGTCACCAACCCCGGCCCGGCCCTTGCTAAGGGGAGAGAGCGAGTGAGGGATCGCGATTGAATATTTTTCATCTGCGTAAGGTGAGTTATGTAATAAAGCTGCTACACCAGCTAATTCTAACGTAGATAACGATGGAAGTTCAGAATACGATGGCATTTCATTAAAAATATCATCAATGAGTCTACTGCAAAAAGGTTTTTATTCAATTTTGAGAAAGAATTGAAAACCGTTGAAACGGTTCGCTGATTCTCTAAGTTGTTATTAACCCACGACTTAAGTTGTGGGTTAATTTTGACTCAGTTGTGGTCCTTTTAACCGTTTTAACGGTTTATTTGCTTTTTGGAGTAGACTCATTTATTGCAAATAAAAATTCGAGCATGGCGGCATTCCTTCTTTGTCGAGAACAATTCGGCGAAATAGCTGTTGTTCCAATTAAATATCTTGCAGTACCATCTCTTGCGGCATGGCATTGAGCAATTTTTCAAGTCTCATTTTTAGATACTATCAAATTACACGAGGCGCAAAATGAGTTAGATTTTATGTCAATTTCGTCGGCAACGGTTGAACTGGACATTACACAAGAAAAATTCGCGCAATGTCTCAGCCCGATTAAATGCCCAAACTCGTGAACAGCTTCTTTGATAATTCTTTCTTTTAAAATTTCTGTATTGGCGGGTAAACCGTAAAATTCGTTTCCTAATCTGTGAGTGGAAATAATTGCGGCGTTTCCGTTTACTTTTGCTAATCCAAACACATAAGTGAAAATGGGAATATAAAGGTCAACGGAAGTGATAACCAGAGAGTAGTTCGCTTTGTCCAGCGCTTCAATATATTTTAATATTTTGGAGGCGTCATACTGCCCGCGTTCATGGTTATAATATTTGGAAATATCCTTTGATAATTGCTCAACGAAAACATCTGCCGCGATTATACTCGAAATTTTCTTTGCGAGATCCAGAAGCAGATTGGGTAAATTAAATTCAACCGGGATAAGTTCAACGCTATGCATCTTCTGGACGGTTTATACCATAGGATTTCAGTTTCTTATAGATTGTTGCTCGGTCGAGGCAGAGAATTTTTGATGCGAGCGAAATATTCCACTTATTCGATTCCACAACATTTATAATATGCTTCTTTTCAACTTCGGCAAGAGAAAGGTTAGAATTAAATTGAACTGTACCCATTTGGGAATTTAGAAGAAAATCTTCTTTCATTAATAAATGCTTTTTGGCAACCACCATCGCCCGTTCAATAGAATTTTCAAGTTCGCGAACATTTCCCATCCACTCGAACTGCAATAGCAAATCCATTGCAAGACTGTCAATGCCGTCAACCATTTTGTTCATTTTCTTTCGGTATTTAGAAATAAAATGAATCACAAGATCGGGTATGTCTTCATTTCTTTCTCTCAATGGTTTTAATTGAATTACGTATACGTTTATTCTGTAAAAAAGGTCTTCACGGAACAAGCCTTTTTTAACAGCTTCTTCAAGATTACTATTGGTTGCGCAAATTATTCTGAAATCAGATTTTATTGCATCATTTCCTCCCAGCCGCGAAAATTCTTTAGATTCAATAGCGCGAAGCAAATCGACTTGTGTTTTTGGTTGGATAGCGCCAATTTCATCGAGAAATAATGTGCCGCCGTTTGCAATTTCCAACTTTCCCTTTCTCTTGTAAAGAGCGCCGGTAAACGAGCCTTTTTCGTGTCCAAACAATTCGCTTTCTAATAGTGTTTCTGAAAATGCGCCGCAATTAACGGAAACCATCGGTAAAAATTTTCTATCACTCTGGCAATGGATTGCTTGCGCAACCAATTCTTTGCCCGTTCCGCTTTCGCCTCTAATCATAACTGTAGTGCTTGTTGGAGCAACTATCGCAATTGATTTTTTAATCTCCTTAATATGAACACTTCCGCCAATTATATCCGGCGGAGGAACAAGTTCTTTTAAACTATCCTTAAGTTTTATATTCTCAGTTGTAAGTCGTTTTTGTTTTACCGCATTTTTTACAAGATGGCTAAGATAATCGGGATCGAACGGTTTTGTTATGTAATCAAATGCGCCTTCTTTTAACGCTTGCACGGCAGTTTCAACGGAAGCATAAGCAGTAATCATCATCACTATTGCGTCTTTGTCAATGTCGCGTATTCTTTTGTGGAGTTCCATTCCATCCATACCGGGCATTTTAATATCAAGGAAGTATATATCCCATCGCGTTGCGTTTATTTTATTAATTGCTTCAACAGCGTTTTTAGCGGTTTCGGTAAAATACCCGTCTTCTTCGAACCAGCCGAATAGCGATTCACGGACAATCTCGTCGTCATCAACAATTAATATTTTGATTTCATTATTATTCATCATTCTCACTCATTATTTTTTCTAGAGGCAGCTTTATCTTAAATGTAGTTCCCTTATTTATTTCGGAATCTACAATTATTTCTCCGTGATGCTTTTTTACTATTCCATAGACCGTTGCTAAGCCCAAACCCACACCTTTCACTTCTTTCTTAGTAGTAAAAAACGGTTCAAAAATGCTTTTTTTGATTTCGTCCGACATACCTCTGCCGTTATCTTGAACAATAATTTCCGCTTTTTTTTCGTTTGGGCGATAACGAGTTTCCACTTTCAGTATCCCTTCAGAATCCATAGCTTCGATAGCGTTTAAGTAAATTGCAAGCAGCGATTGTTTGATTAAATTCTGATCCAGATAAACTTCGGGCATCATCCTATCGAATACTTTTTGAACTCGGATATTATGTAAGTGGAGATGGTGATCAATGAGCTGGAGCGAAGAGTCAATTACATTGTTTAGGTCATTTTTGTGTATTTCAATATCGTGTTTGCGCGAAAAAAGGAGCAAGTTCTTAATTATGTTTCCGCATCTATCGCTTTCGGTTTCAATCATTTCTAAGTTCTTAAGAATTGTCTCAATATCCTTCTCTGTTGTATTTTCCTTCCTAAGTTTCCTTTGAATCAATTTGCTGTAGGTTAGTATTCCGGCCAAAGGATTGTTGATCTCATGCGCAACTGTTGCAGAGAGTTTACCGAGCGATGCCATTTTTTCTATTTGTAAGATTCGCTCTTGAGTTTTTTTCAATTCCTCTGTTTTTTCATGAACTCTATTTTCTAGTTCAATAGACCAATTCGTTATTTCATGTTTCGCTGCTTTCAAATCCTCAGTCATTTTATTGAATGAGTGCGATAACTGACCAATTTCATCGTTAGAGTACATTTTAATATTATAATCCAAATTTCCGGACGAAATCGCCTTTGTGGCTTTGGTAAGTCTCTTAACAGGAATATGAACGAATACCCAAAGAAAGCCGCCGACCAGCAAAGCTAAAATCAATGTAATCGATATATTGTTTGAAATCATTAGGGAAGTTTCTTCTTCCAATATTTGATCCGTTTCCTTTAATGATAAAATTACATCAAGCGTACCAAGAAGACTTTCATTTTTATCGTGGTAGTGACAATCGGAGTTATAGCAGCTCTCATTATTTTTTATTGCGCCGACAACACCCAGTAATCTGTATCCTTTCTGTGAATTATAAATTCTTTTTCTTTCCGATGTAATAGGTTCTTTAATTACATCGTCTTCGCTTTTATGGCACATAAAACATGCTTCGTTGTGCATGTCGACCGTTCTATTTATTTCTTCGGCGGCTGATGAAAAAATAATTTTACCTTTTTTATTGTAGATCCTTATCTTCTCAATGGCTCCTTGAGATGCGACGCTTTCAATTAGCTTATACGCTTCTTTCTTTGTATCGGAAATCATTGCCTGTGAGAGTACCCCTTGAATTAATGAACATGCTCGCATCCCCCAAGAAACCACCATCTCTTCGTAATTTTCGCGTTGAGTTTTTATTTGCAGATATGATTCGATGAATGTAAAGACAGACAAGACGAAGATTATTAGTATAAATAATCTAAAACTTATTAATTTTAGCGCCCGCATAGTGATCCATCCATTTCTTATAAGTCTTATTATCGCAACCGGCATAAAGAATGGCTGCAATAAAAAGTGAAGAGAATAGCACTGCATAAAATAAATTATTTATTATACTTTAGCTATTCTCTTCTTAAAACTGTTGAAAAATTAGAGTACCTTATTTTGTTAAAAGAAACTCTTTAGCAAGTTCATCCCAATTTTCGGGCGATATCTCTTTTGAGAATCCGTCTTTTAATTGACCTCCATCTTGCAGAGCAAACCCTAAATCACCCGTCGTTAAACGACTCAATTTATGCGAGACCTCTTCCATCCATGCTTTTGCCAGATCGCCGGAAAGCAGATTTACCAAATTAGCTTTTAGCTTAGGAACTCTTACTTTGAACAGCCATGAATCACTTTCATCAGTTCTTCTGCTGAATAAATCAGGATTATCAACTGCATCCTGGTTAATCTCAACGACTTCACCATTAACAGGAGTAAGTAAATCAATTCGTTTGCCGTCAATCTCCATGCTCATTCCCATTTCCCCTTGAGCAATATTTTCACCAAGTCTGGGCAAATTTATTTTATTGGGAGTTCCAAGTAGTTTGCTGGCAAAATCGTCAATTCCAATACTTACAACGTTTCCGCTTTCAACCTTAACCCAGCAATGCCCTGGGTGATAAAAATAATTTTCCAAAATCTGGAACCAGTTGATAAGTGTGGATTCTATTGCAGCCGGAATTGAAACTCTAGCTGTTAATCTTGCCGGTTTTTCCAGATACCGGAAAAACATAACAAAGCTTATAAGAAACATAATTACCAGCACATATTCTATCCCTTTTGTTGAAAACAAATCATAAAAATAATTGCTTTCCATTTTCATCTCCTTAAAATTTATTTGTCAATTAACTAATGCTTTTCATTTTTCACCCATACAGGCGAATCACTTAAAATTGGCATACGGTGTATAATCCAGCGCAAAACTAAAATTTCCAGGAATATGATCGCCAATGTTATTTCAATTTCCATCCATGATGGGAAATACCTATCGGCTGCATACCACTTGAATGCAATTACAGACACATTCAGTCTATTCAGAATAATTCCCAGCATTGTAATAATGCCTCCAATTTTAACCCATAATTCATTTCTGTACCGGAATGCCTGCGTAAATATTACGCAAGGCAGCGCTACAAAACCGATCATTTCCACCAGCCATAAAACTCCCATTTGTGAATTTAAGTGCACCCAATGTTCGCCGTGAATAAATAATAGGAGCTTCAAGAAAAGGTAAACATAAAGTACAACAGCGCAGATTTTTGCCAAGCCGAATAAAATTGAGTTATGAGATTTGCTTACCTCATCGCTCATTCGGTTTTTAAATACTTTGTGGCTGATGCTTCCCTCAACAATCACCATGGAAAGTCCTGCAAAAATGCTTGACACAAAGAATAAAATTGGAATAAATTCTGAGTACCACAAAGGATGAATTTTATTTTTTGCCATTAGAAAAAGCGCGCCTAAACCGGATTGGTGAAGCGTGGAAAGCGTAATGCCAAGTATCACGGCTCCTAATGTCAGTCCGTGTAAATATTTTCTTACCTTTCTCCATCCGAGCCATTCGGCAAACGCAGGGGAAATCTCCACCAATTCGGTTAGCATGTAAAGCATAAAATGCCAGGCAACCAAAAACATTACAGAGCTAACTCCGAATGAATTGCCAATTATAGGATTTATCACATTCCAGGGTTTACCTAAATCAAGTAAGAGAGCGCCCGCATAAAAGACATAAGCCAAAAAACCATTTAATACGGTTACGCGGATTATTGGTTTGTATTTTTTATCGCCGAGGATGTAGACAATAAAGCAAAGTGAATACGCTCCACCGGCAAAAGCGACTCCGGTAATTACGTCAAAGCCAATCCAAATTCCCCATGGATATTCCTGAGATAAATTTGTTACAGCGCCCAATCCTTTTACAAAGCGTAAAACAATCAATACCGCCCCAATTGCAATAATAATGAATGCTATTACATTGAAATGAGTAATAATTTTGCTTTTCGGTTTAAGCTCACTCAAAATGAATTTGTAAGTGGATTTAATATTAATGCCCAGTTCATTGCTACTCATTTTCAACCTCCTCTGCATTATTAACTTTTCCCTTCATCGCATTCCTCATTGCAAGCAGAAATGGCGGCCAAAGGATTATTACTAATGGCACACTATAGAGAAATCCGGTAGTTAATTCGGGATACGCATCGTTGCCAAGATTTGTTCTAAAGTTAATTTCTTCAAACGGAACAGAAGAAAGGTAAAGCACACAAGTTCCTCCGGCTTCATGTTCACCGTAGATATGATTTACGTAATCGTCCGGTGATTCAGCAATTCTTCTTTTAGCTTCAGTCAGCAGTTCTGTGCGCTTTCCAAAAATAATTGCTTCACTTGGGCAGTTTTCAACGCATGCGGGCAGTCCTCCTTTTTGTTGTCTTTCAAAACACATTGTGCATTTAACAATTTTTGGATTTGCGCTATGGTACTCAAATTTTGGTACGTCAAACGGACACGATAACATACAAAAACGGCATCCCATGCATTTGTCTTCGCGCCAGATTACAGGACCTTCTTTAGTTTTAAGCATGGCTTTGGTTAAACAAGCCGAAGCACAAGCTGGTTGGCTGCAGTGCATACATTGTTTCTTTACGTAAATCTCATTCTCTTCATTTTCATAAAGATTAATTAGTGTGAGTTGATCTGTTGAAGTATCTCTTTCCTTTTCTAAATCCGAATCATTCATTTCAAATTCCTGCATTCCGTTAGCTTCTAAGCAAACTTCCTCGCAAGTTCTGCACCCCGTGCAGAGCGTAGTATCAATAAGAATTGCATTAAACTCTTCTCCGGGCGATGATTTACTTTCGGCTCCTTTTGTGATAGTAGGAAGAGTAGACAATCCGATCGCTCCGAGTGTTTTTACGAATGTTCTTCGTTCCATATTCTTTTCCCTATAAACTTGATAATAATTCAGTTGGTTTTTCTGATCTATTTATAATTGATTGTGATGGTTTTCGTTTACGTGTGGAAAAAACTTTTGTATAAATATTTTCCAGTTTTCTTCGGGCATACTTTTCATGTATGAAGGTTCAATTTGCCCTCCGTCATTAAGGCAATGTTCGTGTTGTGCAAATGCCAGGAAGTCATCCATTAGAGCATTGTTCATCATTGAAGCCTGTTGAAAATTCATTAAATTTTTCTTTTCATTTTCTATGTTGGATGGTTTTATTTTCAGTATCCAAGATTTTTCTACATCATTTGAGGCTAAAGGCAATCCGGCATTGCATGCGGCGTTCACTTCAACAACTTCTCCCGTAACTGGCGATAGCTGAGAAATTTTGTGTCCGTTGATTTTAACATCCCAGATTTTTGAACCTTGAGTTATTGACGAGCCCACTCTTGGTAAACTCTGAATCCTTACATCAAAATTAAAGAGCTTAGAAATGAATTTGTCAAAGCCAAGGTATGCTTCGTATTCTTTTGCAGGCAAAACCCATGAATGACTTAAATGAAAGTATCGACTCTTTTCACCACCTACAGGAAGTAAGGCTTTTTCCGGAGAAAGAAAAATTGGATTTTGTTTTTGCCGAAAGGATATTTTCTCCTCTCTATCCTCCCTTTTAAGGAGCAGGTTAAGAATGACGAAAAATAATATTGTTATTATTACTAATGCAGCGACCATCGAATAATCTCCCATTATGTGTTTATGGTATTATCCCAAATAATATGCCATAATAGATGAGTTCGAAAATGAGCTAAAAAGAAGCTTTTGAGGTAAAAAAAAGAAATGTTTAGCGGCGAGGGCGTGTCGCTAAATTCAACAAACGAAATTTATGTTGCTTAAAACGTTTTCTCAAAAGAAGTTACGAATGCAGCAACATTCAACATGCTGCCGGTATAATCAACAGCGCCGATATTGGTATTGTCAATAAGAACGAGACAAAAATTTATTTTTCACAAAAACCGTATTTATAATATCCGGCTTATTGATCCAGATATAATCCAGTCATTTAGTTTTCGGCAATCATAACAATCTGAACTACACAACCCTGATAAACCGGAAAAGCCAAAATCCAAATTTCAAAACCTGTCCCGATTATTTTGCCGGGATAAATCACAATCTTCAATAAACAATCACAAATCCCACTAATCCGGAAAAACCAAGAAACAAAAAACAAATAACAAATAACAAATAACAAATAACAAATAAATCACAATATTCAATCACCAATCCCCCTAGTAGGTTGTCCGAGAACTGCGTAATTTCATTCTCCAACGGTTTTAACCGTTGGTTTATAAGCTAAAAACGCACTTTTTGTTATCCGTTTTAACGGATTTCCTAGTTCTCGGACAACCTCCTAGTGTTTTTAACATTGTTATTTGCTATTTGGAATTTATTTGAATTTTGTTCTTTGCCATTTGTTATTTTCTGCCATAAAAAACAAGAAAACCAGAACTAAGTCACTACATTTTTCCCTTTGAAAAATAACTAAAGGAAAAAATGAATAATGAATTTCGAACAATGAAGTTGAAATACAGATTGCTTTCACTTCGATATTCATTATTCCTTGTTCAATATTCGATATTCAATTATCGTTAACATGTTATCAATAGTGATTCTCTAAGAGCCTAATAAATATCTTTTTCATCCTTTCTAATCCTTCCTCAATTATGTTTACAGAGGTTGTAGAAAAAGAGAACCGCACATTATCAATAAAATATTTCCCAAAGCAAGAACCATAAACAGAAGCTATACCTTCTTTCAGAAGATTATAAATGTAAAGTTTTCGCTCCTCGGTGCTAAGGTTGTCGGGAATAAAAGCGGAGAAGTCCGGAAAGAAATAAAACTGAGATTATATTTTAAGTACTACTTTTCTATTGAATACTTCTTCGAAAAGTTCTCTTCTGCGTTCGAAGCTCCATATTTCAATTTCCGGCACATCGCCTTGAAAAATCGGTTGAAGAATAACTTCATTTTCATTGAGTTCGATTTTAATATCAGTAATCCGGAATGAGTGGGTTCTATCAAATGCGTCCGAAATTCTCAAAATACTTGCCAATTTCCTAACCGTTTCCTTTGGATTTTTCGCAAGAATTTCAAATTCCGGATGCCGGGATTTTGGATGACTTTTTCTATGATAGCGCGCAATATTTGCTATAAGTGAAATCTCCAAATCATTGAATCCGAGGAGTGAACAATTGCGGATTATGTAGTAACTGTGTTTATGATGTTTAGAGTGCGCAATGTGATATCCAATGTCGTGAAGCAATGATGCCGCCTCCAGAAATTCAAAACAGCTATCTTTTAATTGATGAATTTCTTTGAGTCCGTCAAATAATATTTTTGAAAGCGCGCTTACATGTTCGCAATGTTTTTGATCGAACTGTGAAATTTCCGCAAGGTGCTTTACGCTCTGCATTCTAATATTGTGCAGACTCGACTTCAGAATTTCATCGTCATATTTCTCCAGTGAATCGAGTATAATTCCTTCCCTCAAAGCAAATTCCGATACGAGCATTTCTTTTAAACCGAGCGACTTAAAAATAGTATTAAGAAGAATAATACCGCCCGGAATTACGTCAGCACGTTTGTCTTCAAGTCCTTTGATCTTTTGCCGCTGAAGAAGTGTTTCTTTTGAAAGTACGTTTTCCGTCACCTGCTGCACATCTGTATTTGTGAGAAGATAATTATTCATTACGTGGAAATCGGGTTCTTCTTTGGTCTTTAATGCGTAATCCATAATTGCAGTGGATTGAACTGTTCCGCTTGATCCGACACAGACATCAAAACCAATTTTCGCAATACCGGCGACAACGGGATATATTTCTCCCTCCACCCAACGGGTGCATTCCTTTATCCGCTCTTTGTTCAAATCGAAATCGGGGAAAAACTTTTGAGAAAGTCTTACAGCTCCGACTTTTAAACTATTTGCATAAAGTACCTGTCCGTTTTGACCGAGTAAAAATTCTGTGCTGCCTCCACCAATATCTATGCAGAGAGTTTTTTTATTGTATACCGGAACCGCTTTGCAAACGCCCAAATAGATTAGCCTTGCCTCTTCTTCTCCGCTGATAACTTCAATTTCAACGCCCGCTTCGTGATAAACCTTTTTTATGAATTCCAATTGATTTGAAGATTCGCGAACTGCGCTAGTTGCCACCGCACGAACTATTGCTTTGTGCGAATCGGCAATCCCTTTGAATCTTTTCAATGTTTCCACACCGCGAATAATAGCGGCTTCAGAAATAAATTTTATATCTCCCTTACTTCCCTCGCTTAATCGGATTACCTCACGCGAGCGGTCAACGATCTCGAAATCGCCTTTTGCAGTAAATCCCACAATTACCATGTGAAAGGAATTTGTGCCAATATCGATTGCTGCAAGTTTTGAGTTAATCATTACTGTTTCTCAAATTATTATCACAGGGTAAAACGTATGTAAATAATAATCTATTAATTTTACAATTGGGTGAACTATTCAAGAATGCGCTAAGCTAACTAAAATGAATTCAATCAAATTATTGATTATTGAGTTTTCGATTTATCGTCATCTTTAATTTCTTCAAATTCTGCGTCGATGATATCTTTTGATTTTATATCATACTTTTTTGGATCGCGGTAAGCATGATTTACTTTCTCTTGATTTTTATTTCTGCCAACGAATAATGATTTTAAGATTTTTATAAAAACATAAACCAAGTACGATATTAAAACAAATAACAAAAACCTTGTCACAATTATTTTACCCCCGGAACCGGATTAAAGTATTCAATAAATCCTCTGTCCTCTCTAAAAATTTGATTGTACAGTTCTTCAAAATCATTATTATTATTAACGAAATCAATTTCGGTTGTGTTCACGATAAGAAGAGGCGTGTTGCTGTATTTGAAGAAAAAATTATTATAAGCCTCGCTCAACTCCGAAATATAAAGGCGTGTAATGTTCCTTTCGATTTTGCGGCTTCGCTTCTTTATATTCGTCATCAAACGGTCAATGCTGGACTGCAGGAAAACCACAAGATCGGGCTTTCTTAAATCTCTTTGAAGTAGCGGAAAAAGTGTTTCGTATAATTTTATTTCTTCGCTGGAAAGATTTAAATACGCAAATATCTGATCCTTCTCAAAAATGTAATCGGAAACGATGTACTCAGAAAAAAGATCTTCTTGATTTAACTTCTGCTGGTCTTTATAACGGTTAATTAGAAAAAACATTTGCGTTTGAAAAGCGAATGCATTTCTATCGTCATAAAATTTTTCGAGAAACGGATTTGTTTCGAATTGCTCAAGCACAAGATTCGATTCGAGTCGTTCGGCTAGCTTTTTAGCCAAAGACGTTTTGCCTGCTCCTATTACTCCTTCAATTGCAATGTATCTGATTTCGCTCACGTATAAATTCCGTTAAAAACTTTTCTACAATTTAAAACTATTTATAACAAATTTTTCGATTTTATTAAGAAAATTTGAAATCTTTTCCCCCGATTCAGGATCGCACAAATCTTTGTCAAGGTCAATTAACGGCAGAAGCACAAAATCTCTTTCTTTAAAATGAGGATGAGGAATAACTAAATCAGATGTATTAAAAATCTTACTTCCGTAAAGAATAATATCAATATCAATTTCTCTCGGTCCCCACTTTTTTTCAGGAGTTCGCCCAACTTCAAGTTCGGTCTTTTTCAAATATCTCAAAAGTTCAGTTTCATCAAGACTGCTGCGTATTTCAAGAGCGCAATTAAAAAAATTACTTTGATCTGCTGCGCCGAACGGTTTGGATTCGTACATCTTGGAAACAGCAACCACAGTGCAGAATGTGTTCTTTTTCAACGCGTCAATTGCGGATTTTATATAACCGAGCCTATTCCCTTTATTAGAACCGAGGGCAATAAAAATTCTATTCTCCGGATTCTTTTTCAACTTCTGCCTCAACGCAATCAATCACTCCACCGACGGGAACATTGTTTTTCCGAACACGAACGCAAATTTTTTTAATGCCCGAAAAATTTTCGAGGATCCCATCGGCAATGACGGTTGCAAGAGTTTCAATTAAATAATACTTTTTTGTGTGAACTATTTTGTTGATAAACTTATAAACTTCGTCATAATTGATTGTTAATTTGAGATCATCTTTTTCTGCTGCTTCAGAGAAATCCGTGTAAATATCTACATCAGCTTCAAATCTGCCGCCAATATTTTGTTCCTCCTGCAATGCGCCGTGGTAAGCATAGAACGAAGCATTTTTTATTCTAATTACATTTGTCATTGATGAATTATTTTTTTTTAATGAAATAATTAATTAGTCCTCTAACGTTTGCAAGCAGTATTCCTATCAACACCAGCGCACTGCCTATAAGATGCCGCTGAGTAAGATATTCATCAAGAATTAAATATCCTAGAATTACTGCAACTATTGGCGTTATAAAAGAAGACAAAGATAAAATCACAACATTCATTCTTCGCATCAGCCAATAGTAAGTTGTAAAAGTAAGCAGCGTTCCGAAAAAAGCTAGATAAGTTACGGAGAAAATTGCTTTGGAATCAAAAACTAGTCGGGAAGTATCTTCGAACAATAATCCCGCTGGAACCATAATTGCCCCGGCTATCATAACAGGCGCTAAATTCATCGAGAGAGGATTTAATTGTCTGCCGTATTTTTTCATCATTACTGCAATTACAGCCTGCATCACAGCGCTGATTACAATTGCAATCATTCCCCAAAAATCGTTCGAAAAATCTATACTTAAGCCTTCTGAAAAAATAAGTATGATTCCCCCGAATCCAAGTCCAACACCGAGAATTTTATATGACCCAACTTTATCCTCCGGAATTGCAATTCTCGAAAATATAATTACAGCAAAAGGAAACACGCCGAATAAAATGGAAGCTAATCCGGATTGTATAAACTGCTCTGCCCAATACACTAGCCCGAAAGGAATTACAAACGAAAAAATGCCCATGATAATGTAAAGTTTAACTGCGACCGGATCTTTCTGAATTCCAATTCCTTTTATCCGCATCATCGAATAAATGAAAAGTGAGGCGAGTGAAAAGCGAACGCCAGCCGAAAAGATTGGAGTAAGTGAATCCAAACCGACCCGTATAGCCAGCCAGGTTGAACCCCACAATAAACATATGAGAGTGAATCCAGCGCCAATTTTTATGTTTTCATTGTTCAAATATTTCCTCTCATTGCAATAACTCCGAATGCTCTTCCAGATTTTTGTCCGTCTCTTCTGTATGAGTGAAATAGCTGATCGTTTTCGAATGAACACAAATTTGAAGCCTGAATATTTTTTAAGGGTATGTGATTCGACACTAATATATCATAATTAATTTGCGACACATTCAAAAGATATTTACCGTTTCTTTCAATCAAATATTTACCGCTGAATAAACCTCCAAATTCAGCGCCAACTTCATAATTCTTTTGAGAAATTGAGGGAGCAATGTAGCAAATTAAATCGGCTGGTTTGCATCCGAATTCGGAGAATAATTTATGCAGAGTTTTATCAACTATTTTTAACTGAGTTCCCTTCCATCCGGAGTGGATAGCGGCAATAACTTTTTTTGATTTATCGAAAATGAATATCGGTGTGCAGTCAGCGGTTGACACTGCCAGTCCAACATTTTTCTTCGCTGTTATCAGTGCATCGCTTTCTTCAACGCAGCCGGCGTTTTCAACTGTGCAAACAATATCGGAATGAATCTGCTTTTGCCGCCTTACATTTTGCGGCAATAATTTCAATTCTTTGAAAAATGCTTCTTTATTTTCATCGACTACCTTTTTCTCATCTCCCACAGAATGAGACATATTAAAATAAAACGGCGCTTTTCTGTCAAACCCAATTTTGGCGCTTAAACCGAACACAATTTCGGGAAATTGATTGAATAAACTACTTTGAAGATATACCATACAATGCAATATTATTATTTGATGCAGCTAGATTTTTATTTTTTATATCATCCAAAATTGATAAATCAATTTAGCGAATTAAATTCTCATCATCTTCCACCGAGATAATATTTTTATTGATAATTTCTGTTAGCGATTATTGTGGATTGAATTGTCATCTGGATTAAATGATTTCTGATTAAACCCTCATGAACGTCAATGATAACAGACCTAATATCCATTTATAAATGGATATATATTTAATTTTTGTATTTAGGATTTCTGTAAAATAAAAAATTTGACTAAGTTAACCCATCCTAAAATTAGGATAAATAAATTATTTATCAATTTAAGACAGGAGTAGTATTTTATGAAAACCCTTTTATATTCCCTTCTTCTTTCCATAATTTTCATTGTTGGGTGCAATAGTGATAAATCTACCGAGCCAAAATCAGCGTATGATGATGCAAGTATTTCAAAAGGTGGAATCATGTTTGACAAATTTTGGAGTGTTGAAGCCGAATTTAATCAAACCGACGCCAATATTGCAAAATTTAGCCAATATGGTGACTTTTTTAGATGCAAACAATGCCACGGTTGGGATTTGCAAGGAAGAAATGGCGCATATATAAACAGAGGTCCAAAGACATCAAGACCAAACATATCAGATCACGATTTATATACTTATGCGCAAACAAAAACTGCAGATCAAATTTTTGACGCTATTAAAAGTTCGATTAATAGAAGAGACATCGCTTATGATTTAGCAACTTATAATCCAACAACAAATAGCACCGTTGGTGATCAAATGCCGAATTATTCTCAATTGCTTACGGATGCGCAAATCTGGGATTTGGTTAAATTCTTAAAAGAAGGCGCAATTGATGTAACAAAAATTTATGACGCTACCTATACGGGTACTTACCCAACAGGCTCATTCTCTTTTTCTAACGTTGGAAAAGACGGCAACAGTACAAATGGAAATTCTTTTTACACTTCAAAATGTTTTGTATGCCATGGAACGGATGGCAAACTTATTAGTCTTGAGGCTGGAAAATCAGTAGGTAATTTTACTCGTACAAAAGCTTACGAAGTTCAACACAAAGTTAAATACGGTCAACTTGGATCTGCCATGGTTGGGCAATTTGACATCACTCTTAGTCAAATGAAAGACCTCTATAAAGCTTTAGCAGATACAACTGCATTCCCGAATTAATTTTTACACTTCCGCAAATATAGAAGCAGCCTGTTCTTAAGACTGGTTGCTTTTTTTTGCCGTTTGTAGAAAGATTATTGTAATGTCTGCTACTTATCAAACGAATTTAGGGAATCTTCAATATCCATCAGAATATCGTTTGTGCTTTCCAATCCAATTGCGAGCCGAACACCTCCGGCATCTAATCCTCTTTTCTCTAATTCATCCGGCGGAACCACAGAGTGAGTCATCGAAGCCGGGTGTTCAATTAATGTGCGGGTATGCCCAAGGCTTACTGCCAGCGTCATAGTATAAGCGTTATCAGCAACATAATTCATAAATTTGCTTCCGTTCAATTTACATTCTGCTGCGTCCTTTCCTTTGAGCGCGAAATAAATTAAACTGCCGGGTGCAAAATTTCCGTTGAAATCAATCATCTGTTTTTTTGCGGTTTCATAATGCTTATAAGATTCCAATCCAGGATAATTTACAAAAGAAATTTTGGGGTGGTTCTCAAGAAATTGAGCAATTTTCATAGCCGAATCAATTTGCTGCCTTTGTCTTAAACCAAGAGTCGGCAATCCGTAAGTTAAAATTGCCCATGCGCTTTTTGTGTTTAACACAGCGCCGAAATCCTTTCTATAAAGAAGCAGTAAATCGCGATATTCCTTTCTCCCTATTACTACTCCGCCCATATCCGTTCCAAAGCCGCCTATTCCTTTTGTGAGTGAATGAATTACAAAATCCGCCCCGAATTCCAGAGGTCTTTGGCAGAATGGCGTTGCAAAAGTATTATCAATCACAATTTGAATTTTGTTTTCATTGGTGCGGTTTTTATTAATTTCATCAACAACTTTTTTAAGTTCTTGAATATCGATTATATCCATATTCGGATTTGCGGGAGATTCAAAATAAACAACTTTCGTCTTTTCTGTTAAAACAGTGTGGATATTTTCGAGATTCGTCAAATCAACCGCATGAACTTTAATATCATACCTGGGATACCAATTATTGAATAAAGAAATTGTGCATCCGTACAGTGTGGCGTGGGTAATAATTTCATCTCCGGTCTTGCAAAGAATTCCCAACACAGCGGAAATTGCTCCCATTCCGGTTGCAAAAGTAACAGCCATCTCCCCATTTTCAACGAAGGCTAGATTCTCTTCCAGCAAATCTTTGTTGGGTTCGCCCAACCTGTCGTAAATAAAAATCGGACTCTCATCGCCGAACTCTTTAGAGTTTGCAAACTGCATAAATCCATGCGCGCCTCTTTCAACTGAATCGAGCCTAAAAGTTGTGGATGATGATATTGGAGCAGTTACATGATGGGCATAATCCCATTTGTTAGAAATGTTTTTTCCATAGATTACCTTCGTATCCATAGAATACTTCGAATTGTCAAAATCGGTATCCTTGCTTTTGTTATTATTCTTTGATGACATAGCATTAACTCCTCTTCAATTTTACATCAGAAAATTAAGGAAATTGAGATTGCCAAACTAGATATTTGGCAGGGAAAGGTTAGTTATTTCATTGCGTTTTCGATGTCCAATATCAAATCTTCAACGTCTTCAATCCCTACTGAAAGCCTCACTAAACTATCGGTAATTCCTAATCTTTCTCTTTCCACTTTTGGAACTGAAGCATGCGTCATGGTTGCAGGATGACAGACTAGACTTTCTACACCACCGAGACTTTCGGCAAGTGTAAAAATCTTTACATTTTTAAGAAAGTTTTTTGCTTTTTCTGCATCACCCAAATCCACAGAGATCATACCGCCGAAACCGCTCATCTGTTTTTTAGCCAATTCATGGTCAGGATGATCAGATAAACCCGGGTAGTAGATTTTTTGAATGTATTCTTTATCTCTGAAATACTCTGCGATTTTTATTGCATTTTCGTTATGCTGTTTCATTCTTACGGCAAGCGTTTTTGTTGCGCGTAGAGTAAGCCAGCAATCGAAGGGAGAAGGAATAGCTCCGGCGGCATTCTGTACGAATCTGATTCTTTTATGAATTGTATCACTGTTTGTAACAACCATTCCGCCTATTACATCGCTGTGACCGTTTAAATACTTGGTTGAGCTATGAACAACAATATCAGCCCCGAGCAGCAATGGGTTTTGGAAATAAGGACTCATAAAAGTGTTATCTACAATTGAGATGAGATTTCTTTCTTTGCAAATTTTTGCCAACTCGCTTATGTCCGTAATTGTAAGCATTGGATTAGTGGGAGTTTCCGCATAAACAATTTTTGTGTTTGGTTTTACTGCGTCAACGACATTTTGAAGATTATTCATATTTACCCACGAGAACTCGAGACTATAATCTGAAAGGAAATTCTCGAACAATCTGTAAACGCCTCCATAAACATTGTCCGAAACAACTATGTGGTCACCGGCTTTTACAAGGCTCATCAATGCGTTTATTGCGGCAATTCCTGACGAAAATGCAATGCCGTATTTCCCTTTTTCAAGCGCCGCCACATTTGCTTCAAGTGATTGACGAGTTAAGTTACTCGTTCTGCCGTAAGCATAGCCCTTATTTTTCCCGAGTTCTTCTTGAGCATATGTAGTCGTCATGTGAATCGGAGTTATCACGGCACCCGTTTCTAAATCCGGATGCTGACCGGCATGAATTGCATCAGTTGCAAAACCCATAATATTTTCCCGTTAATTACTTACAGTTTATATCCGCGTAAAAACTCGGCAGAAGTCATTCGCTTTCTTCCTTCCGGCTGAATTTCTAATATTTCGATCGTTCCGTTTCCGGTTCCAAAATATAATTTTTCAGCATCAACTTTGATTTCAGAAACCTTCAGTGAAATTTGGCTGCTCAATTTTGTTTTGTAAATTTTATACGATTTCTCTTTGTGCTCAAAATATGCTCCGGGAAAAGGTGATAAGCCTCTTACCTTATTATGAATTTCACTAGCAGAAATTTGCCAGTCTATTCTGCACATTTCCTTTTTAATTTTAGGAGCCGGTGAAGCTAAGCTATCGTTTTGTTCAATAGTTTTAACCTCGCCGCTATCAATTAAATTTGTTGTTTCAAAAACAAGTTCAGCTCCCAGCGCGCTCATCTTATCGTGAAGAGTTCCAAAATCATCTTCTTCATTTATCAACAAAAATTTTGAGGCAATGATGTTTCCCGTATCAACTTTCTCTTTAAGGAAAAATGTTGTAACTCCGGTTTCTTTATCGCCGTTAAAAAGCGCCCATTGAATAGGAGCGGCGCCGCGGTATTTAGGAAGCAGGGATCCGTGAAGATTAAATGAACCGGATTTGGGTAATGTAAAAACTTCTGCGGGAAGAATTCTAAACGCAACTATTATAAATACATCTGCGTTGTAAGATCGCAATTGATCAATAAAGACAGAGTCTTTTAGGCTTTCCGGCTGAAGAACTTCGATGCCGTTTTCTACTGCGAAAGATTTTACCGGCGTAAAAGAAACTTGCCTTCCTCTTCCCCTTTCTTTATCGGGAGCGGTAACAACTGCTATTACATTGTGTCCGCTCTCATGTAATATTTTTAACGACGGCACGGCAAAATCGGGAGTGCCAAAAAAGATAATATTCATTTTACTTTTCTGTGATTGGATAATTAATGTCTGCTTCTCTATTCATAATTTGAGCGAGTTCTTTTTGGAGCATTTTTTTTAATTTCTGATCTACTCTATCCGGAATCAATTTCCCAAGTAAATGATCGTATTCATGTTGAATAACTCTTGACAGCCAATCATCAACTTCGAGGATAACTTCTTTTTCGTCTGTATTAATATATTTAATTTGAATTGCATCCGGTCTTTCTACATCGGCGCGTAAATTCGGAAGGCTTAAACATCCTTCTTCATAAATTACGTTTTCATCGGACTCTGAAGTGATTATTGGATTTATTAGAACAATTGGTTTACTGTCCTCGTATCCTTCAACGGGAGAAAGGTCAACTATAAAAAGAGATTTACTTATCCCAACTTGATTTGCGGCTAAACCGATTCCCCCTGCGTTTCTCATTGTATCAAACATATTTCTGATGATTAAAATTAATTCATCATCAACTCCATTAACATTCTTTGTCTTTTCATTTAGAATCTTATCACCGTATACCGTAATCGGCAGAATAGCCATTATTTCTCCTTCTTCTGAATTTTTATTTCTGCATCAGCAATTTGGGCGCTAAGGTCTTTGTAAATATTTACTTCCGTGGAGCAGAAAACCATCCTAATTGCGAGGCGAAAAATAATTAACATCTGCTGAAGAATAAAGGATAACGCCAAAAAATAGTGTGGTGTTCTCGGAACAAAATTCTCAACAATATTATAAATAATTGCTCCGATTGCGCCTAAAATTGAGACTATCAGAAAAACAATAAAAACCAGCCTAAAGTTTCGAATGAAAAATTTTACAGCGATTATAATTCCATTACGCACTTTTAATTTATCTTCGATTGCCAGGTATACTTTTGTATAATCTGAGATAATGGTTATCAGCCCGATAATAAAAATTAGAAAAACATATCTAAGAGAACGAATTACAAAATCAGCAATTACATTATCCATATTAACAAATATCAGCGTGATCAAATCGCCGATGAGATCGTTTACTATAAATGCCGTTGCAAAAAATGCGGCGGAAATAAACAGAACTTTCGTGAATCTATACCAATACTTAACCCCGCTGTAGAAAAAGTCTGACATATGATTTTTGTTGATATTGTTGAAGACCGAAATTAGTCCGCCAAGATAAAACGTTTGAATAAAAGCATACACGGCAACAACGCTGTAAAGAATGGCGGGATAGTGTTCAACACTTAACCGATATAAATGCCTGAATTGTATGTACCAAAAATAATCGAACCTAACAGCTAGTTCAGCGCTTAAAAGTGAGTGTGCAAGGTTATCTGTAAATATAGTATAAAGCGGGAGGCTGATTATAAAAGCAAGCAGCGCATTCGTTGACCAAAGCAGCAATACATATTTTCTGTTATGAACGGTATCGCGAAACGACAATGTAATTATTTCTTTTATACTCATTCAATGCTTCCCAAAACCATTAACGCATTTTGAAACCAAAAAAAGCATCTAATTGCTAAAGAAAGCGATCCCCAATACTGCTGATCAACAGTGTATGAATTATTTGAAAAATTTTGATCGAGCAGATTTTTACGCATTGGATCCACCACCGCCGCGATTACAGTCTCGGATGTGTTAAAAACAACGGTTTGATATTTTTGTTTGCCATCCCATATTTTAACTAAAGTATCCGTCTCCGTAATAAGAGCAATTTCGCACTTTGCCCTTCCTTCTCCAATTCGCTCAACATAAACGCTGTACGTAGTATCGTTAATTGTATCAATACTTTTCACGGCATAATCAAATGAATAAGCATTTTGATAATAATTAGCGATAAAATATTCATGGTCGTATTCCGGAATTGATTTTATTTCATTGAAGAAATCATTTGCGGAAAATGTTCTGAACTTAAACGAGTGATAAATAGATTTTGCGATGGAAGAAAACTTCTCCTCCCCTAAAATGTTTTCGAGCGATTGTAAAATTACAGCAGGTTTATAAATTGTATTATTTTCAAAATTTTGATAATCATAATGAGAGGTTGAATTTTGAACAACCGAACCGAGCACAGGGACGGATAACATCTTTTCAACTTCATCAGCGCCCATCGGTATCTCATTTCTGACAAGAGTATACACAAGAGGCATCTCCTGGTAACTCAAAAAGTTGATCCCCAATACAGGATAATAGGTTGCAATCTTAAAACTTATTCTTGGCGCAGGATAATATTTATAATAAACCTTGCTGCCATAAAATCTACTCAATCCCCCGCTTATCCACGTTTCAGAAATTTTATCTGAATTAATTACGAATGAAAAATACTGTTCGGCAATCAATCCGGTTATATCAAGTTCAGGTTTACCCAATTCCTCAGGTGAAATTAAGTCTATATTAAATGCGCCGAAGTTGGATTTAGCAAAATTCTTGGAGTGACTAGTTCTGGGTAAATCAATTAATGACAAATTCGTAAAAGGAATTTCGCCGAACTCATTTGCAAAAAACGAAAGGGAATTTTTTACAGCCTTTTCGATTCGTTCAAAGTATTGATCGTGGGCAGATAGAAGGACTACTTCAACAAGAACATTTCTAAACTGATCTTTGAAATAGATATTTCTGTGAACCATTCCTTTATGCAAGGAGAAAGAAAAATCAGTAATATTAGCTGCAGTTACTTTTTCAACCTTTTGCGAGCTTTGCTTAATTGTTTCTTCAGTTGCACCGGAAGACACAAGGTTGAACTTATCCGGAAAAGAGAATTCAATTTCATAATCTGCGAATGAATTATAAACTCCGCCAAAACGAGAGTTAGGATTATGATGCCAAACACCATCTTCATAAACCGCTAATGCTGGGAAGCATTCGTAAAATAAATAAAATGATTCATCAGCATTATATCCGAAGCCGGTTTGCGCTCTTGGAATTGTGCAGTTCAATTCCAATTCCACTTGAATAGTATCGCCCGAATAATACTTATGCTTGAGCAGAATAAATCCACTCTCCGATCTATTTTGTTCCGCAGAAAAATTTACTTCCGCGCTTTCCTTATTAAGATAAGTCCTGGAAATGTTGACAGCCTGAACATATCTTTTTATATAAAAATTAATAAAGAGCGAATCTGAATTCAGATTTTCTTTGAGTACCCACCTTATTTTTTGATTTATATCAATCCTTTTTTTTTCGGTATCGATATTTGAATGAATTTTGTAAGCGAGATTTGAGTTTGGGATTTCTTGATTGGTGAGGTTACTCAGATTAGGATTAAGATTAGGATTAAGATTAGGATTAGGATTAGGATTAAGATTAGGACTATGATTAGGATTTTTGAAAGAGGTATTTTCTTCTTGATTATCACTCAGTGGATTTAGGAGATAATTCAATCCGGCTAGAATTACTAATAATAATATCAACAATAAATTTTTCATGGCTGTAAGTTAATACTTGCAAAAATCTATTACAATTTCATTCAAATTTTATGTGCAAGGAAAAGATTCATAAAAATCTAAATCAAACAAAATCACTCATTATTAAATTTCCCTTGTAAAAAATACAATAAAATTTAATATTGATGCCTAATTTTAAGCGATCATTAAATATTCCATAAGGCGAAGCATGCAGAGAGAGCAATGGGGTTCTAAACTTGGTTTTATACTTGCGGCGGCTGGTTCAGCAATTGGCTTAGGCAACATTTGGAAATTCCCTTACATAGCAGGTGAAAATGGCGGCGCATCGTTCATCTTTGTCTATTTAATCTGTATTGCTATAATTGGTTTGCCCGTTCTAATAGCAGAAATTTTACTTGGCCGAACAACTCACAGGAATCCTGTTGGCGCTTTCAAAGCATTGAGTAAATCTAAGCTCTGGATAGGTGTTGGCGGAATGGGAGTGGTTAGTGGATTTCTTATCCTCTCATTTTATGCTGTTATTGCCGGATGGTCCTTAGGTTATATCTTTGAAGCAATAGCTGGAAATTTTACAATTTTTAATACAGGTGTTTTAGCGGCAGAGCATTTCAATACTCTTGTCTCTAATCTCCCATGGATTATTGGATACTTTACGCTATTTATGCTTTTAACAATGTTGTTCGTTTATCTTGGGATTCAAAAAGGAATTGAGCGCGGTAGCAAAATTATGATGCCAATTCTTTTTGTGCTCCTAATTGTTTTAATGATTCGTGGAATTACACTCGAAGGTTCTGAAGAAGGTATCGCTTTTCTTCTTCATCCTGACTGGAGCAAAATTAATGCTCAAGCAATATTAGTAGCGTTAGGACACGCTTTCTTTACGCTAAGTCTTGGAATGGGCGCAATGCTTACTTATGGAAGTTATATGTCTAAAAATGATAATATACCTTCAGCTGCTTTACAAATTATTATTTTAGATACAGTAATTGCTCTCATTGCCGGAGTCGCAATTTTCACTTCTGTATTTGCTGTTGGACTTGATCCTTCTGCTGGACCAGGATTAATTTTCCACACAATTCCTGCTGCCTTTGCAAAAATGCCAGGCGGATATTTTTTCTCAATTATATTTTTTATCCTTCTTAGTATTGCTGCTCTTACATCTGCAATCTCTCTGCTTGAAGTCGTTGTTGCTTATTTTGTTGACGAACTTGGCTGGGATAGAAAAATAGCCGTTATCATTTTAGGATTTGTCGTATTTCTTCTTGGATTACCAAGCGCCCTATCATTCAATGTTTTAGCCGATTATACAATCTTCGGCAAAAACTTTTTTGATATAGTAGATTTTCTTGCCTCTAATATTCTATTGCCCTTGGGTGGTTTACTAATTTCAATTTTTGTAGGATATATTTGGGGATTTGATAAAGTTCTAGTAAACCTAAAGGAAGGTTCACAGAACTTATTTGATAACTATCCATATATTATTTTAACATGGAAGTTTTTCTTAAAATATTTATCACCAATTTTAATTTTTATCGTACTTCTTCATTCACTAGGCATTTTAGATATAATTTTTTAACAATCAAATATATTTGGGCTTATGAAAAAATCAATCGCCGGCATAATCTCTTTATCAATAATTTTTCTTGTTTTAATCTTTGGTGGAGTTCCCTTCTTTGATACTGTATGGTCTTTCCCAGGTAATTTCGATTTCTTTAAAACTTTTCCAACTGAGGATATTCCACTTGGAATAATTCCTTTAATGATAATTGCATTAATTGGAACCGGAATATTTGCAAGTTTCAAATTAAATTTTCCACAGGTAAGACACTTCTGGCATGGAGTGAAAGTTACTATGGGAATTTACGACAACCCAAACGATGAGGGAGATTTAAATCACTTCAAAGCCTTATCCACAGCGCTCTCTGCGACTGTTGGAATTGGGAATATTGCCGGAGTAGCAACAGCCGTTTATTATGGCGGACCCGGAGCGCTCTTTTGGATGTGGGTAACCGCATTCTTTGGAACAACGTTAAAATTTGCCGAGAGTACTCTTGGGCACAAGTACCGCGAAATCCTTCCGGATGGCTCAACAGCCGGCGGACCAATGTACACAATAGAAAAAGGACTTGGGCCTAATTGGAGATGGATGGCTGTTGCTTTTGCCAGTTTTGCAATTATCTGCTCCTTTGCTACAGGTAATGCAATCCAGTCATTTACTGTTTCCGATCAAATTTATTCTGAGGTAACTCAACTTTTTGGCTCAACTGGATTTTTTACTTTAAAACATGAAATTTTTTCCGGATTTGAAGTATCGCTTCAACAAGTGATTAATGGATTGCTTCTCTCAGCAATTGTAGGCGCTGTAATTATTGGCGGAATTAAACGAATTGGAAATGTAACTGGTTTCTTAGCGCCATTTATGGCTGCATTTTATGTAATTGCCGGTCTCGTAATTCTATTCGCGTATATGGGTGAACTTCTTCCAAGTTTAGGATTAGTATTTGATATGGCTTTTAATCCTCCGGCAGAAATTGCCGGCGTTACAAGCGGGACGTTCCTTGTATTTATGAATACAATGCTTTGGGGAATTAAACGGGGGCTTTACTCTAACGAAGCCGGACAAGGAAGCGCTGCTATTGCTCACTCCACAGCAAAGACAAAATACTCAGTTCGCGAAGGCGCCGTTGCAATGTTAGGACCTTTTATTGATACAATAACAATTTGTTCTCTTACTGGATTAGTTATTATTGTTACCGGCGCTTGGCATCATACTCAATTTTATGTTGAGCGTATTGACCCAAATTTTGCCGGTGAACTTTACAATTCCTCCATTTTAACCTCATTTGCTTTTAAAGAGGGTTTAAGCTGGCTCTTTGATTACGGTGACAAAATAATAACAATCGGAGTTCTTTTATTTGCTATTTCAACTATGATTAGCTGGTCATTTTACGGCGATAGAGCTACATATTATCTGTTTGGAAGGAAAATGATTCTCCCTTACAAATGGATGTTTATCCTTTTTGTATTTATTGGCGCAATTGCTGAGTTAGAAGCAGTTTGGGCTTTTGGTGATGCTGCTCTTGGATTCATGACATTCCCAAATTTGATTTCAATAATTCTTCTTTCGGGAGTTTTAAGGAAAGATCTGAAGGCTTATTTTGCAATGAAGCATGTTCCATACAAGGATTTGGAAAAACAGAATTAAGTTTTTGTTAAAAAAAAATTATTAGTCCTTTGAGTTCTTTGTGAATCTTTTCCTTGGTGTACTTCGTGGTTAGACTTTTTTACCACGAAGTTCTACAAGGTTGACACTAAGTGCATAATTTCACAAATACAGTGACGTATAAAATAATGGCTAAATGTATTAGCTCTGTCAATAAGTTAACAAAAGTATAATAACTAATCTAGGGTATTTACTTCCTGCCACTAATAGAATATGGCACAATTAAA
>JAHJTX010000146.1 GCA_018829545.1 Bacteroidota bacterium
ATTTTATAATTGATTTGAGTTGTTTATCGAGTTTGTTATTAAGATCGGCTTGATGTAATGACAAGAAGAGATCATGGAAGTTAAAGAAGCCAACGGAGAGATATTTTCTACAAGCGGCATGCCCAATAGCTTTAGATAGATGGGTTTTTCCGGTTCCGGTGGGTCCAACAAAAAATATATTTTCATTCTTCTCAACAAAACGGCATGTTATAAACGTTCTAATCTGTTGCGCATTAATAGAGCTATTAAAAGTGAAATCAAACGTCTCGATTGATTTGTTGGAGTTAAGCCGGGCGTGGGTTAAAAGTCTCTGCAGCTTTCTATTTTGCCGGGTAAGTATTTCATCTTCGAGCATAAGTGATAATAGTTCGGCGAAAGATAACTGGTTTTGGCCGGACTCCATTATTCTGAGTTCAATGGTTTCAAGTGCACCTGATAGTTTTAGTGATTTTAATTGTTGTTTTAGTTGAGCAATTTCCGACATAAAATAAATCCTTTTATTAGTTGTTGTGAATAAAGTAATCTGTGTTCCTTATAAAAGAGGAAGTTTCTTCAGAGACGGGTAAGTCTAGTTCAATCTCATCAGCGGCGTTAAAATCTTCAATGATGCGTGTAAATATCTTTGGGGTTATTCTGTTATGATTCTCCATAGCTATAGCAGATACTCGATCAATAATATCAGAGTCAAGTTTTTGGGCTATTCTAATTATCTCTTGGGCGCTTCTCATGTTTATATAAGCATGGGGTGTAAGTATTTTGGTAACAAGTTTTCCAAGTTCCACGGAGATATTTTTGGCTTGATTTAGAAGATACCCGGGTATGCCGATTCTTATAGCTCCCTGCATATTTTCCGGGAAATCGTTTAGATCGGTTTGACGATATCCGTTTGGTATTGCGTGCTGTTTTATCAGTTTCTCATCATAGTAGACATAAACCATCTTTGCCGTTACTTTTGCCCATACCTTTTTTCCTATATACTGGTGCGGGATTGAGTAGGACTTCTTGTTGACTTGAATAAAATGATCAGGATGAACAGCGGCTTCTTTCCATAAAGCTGCCTCAAAAGGAGCTATCGGAAGTGGAAGCATTTTTTCTTTTTCCAAAGTTGTAAACTCTTCATAAGGTTTAAGTCCCGTAGTTCCATGATCGGTCTGACCATACTTGTTGATAAGCCAGTCAGTGATTATTCTGTTGGCCTCATCAATTCTGATATGTTCATTTAATGCCTTGTTTTTTTTGAACTGTTCTCTTATTGTCTGAACATCTCTTTCAACTATCGGTTTATCTTTTGGTGTTGCCACCCTTGCCGGGTTTATAAAACATTCATAATACTCGGCCATTTCGGCATAGGCTCTATTGAGCTTTGGGTCGTAAAGATCCGGCTTTATCACGCCGGACTTAAGGTTATCTATTATTATGATCTTTGGTACTGCCCCAAAGTAGTTGAACATCTTTACATGTGATTGAACAAAACTTTGCTGGTTTTGAGAGTAAACGAACTCAACAAACTTATGTCGGCTTGATGACAATGTTCCGATGAAAGCGTAAGTTATTCTTTTTTTCTTGGTTATTGGATCGTGGAGCATACCCATCTTTGCATAATCAACTTGGAGCTCTAAGCCCGGTTCTTTATCCAAGCGGCACGTGGTTTGGACTTTACCTATTCTAATCTGATTATTTCGGGCGAATCGCTTAAAACTGCTATAGCTTAGTTCTATTTCGTGGCGTTCTATTAATATCTCATGAATGGTTTTTAGCTTTAAATCTTTCTTGAGCAGTTCCCGGATTTCTTCCAAATATTCATTGAGCTTTTCTTGGCTTTTCTTTGGCCTTCCGTATTGTTTGCTTATTATTTCTTCGGAAAGTAATAGGAGATTTTCTTTATCATAACTCTCTATCCCGTGAGATTTTACTTTATTCAAATATTTCCGAATCGTTTTTCTGTCAACGCCACTTTGTTTGGAAATCGAGTTTATTGATTCCCCCGAAAAATATCTTCTGCATATTTCTATTATGTCCATGATGTTTATCCTTTTGTAACCCATATATCTCCCGTACTTTAATTTATGTTAGTCTGAAATTTAGAAGCCTCAAACTAACTCTTCTTTTAAAGTCGTCGCATATGGCAATGCTTCTTTAATTGTTTTTACATCATGGGTGGGGAATACTTATGACCTTTTTTCTTTTTTAATGGGGAATTGTTTTGACCCGTGACATTCTACTTCAACATAACTACCTTTTGAATCAGTTTTAATTTCATCATCTAATACGCTTATTGAATTCCATTCATTTGAGTAATCTAAATCGTTCAATGGATGAAAAGAACTTGGGCTAGCCTCAAGTTGAGTTCTGCTTTCGAGATGTAAATGAGTAAGATTTGTAGTTCCAATTACGTCCAATCCTTCATCAACTGGTGTCACCCCATCAATAAAACCAGACTCAGCTGTAATATGCATATACATCGAGTAAGTTCCATCATCATTCGAAATTTTTACATTTTCCAAGTACGGGCTTGCGTCCCAAACACCCATAAATATTCCACTTTTAGATACTGTTACTTCTGTATTTGTGGTACATGCAATATCTATCCCGTTATGAAAATCATATCCATTCCACTGTCTTGATCCAAATGTAGACGATATGACATCAGCATTGCTATCAAATGGCCATACTTGTGAGAAAACAAGTGAAGGCAGATATAGAATCACTACGAATAAAAACTTTTTCATTTTAGCACCTCTTTAGTTTCTTTTAGTTTACCATTTGTAAAAAATATTGGGTATGAATTAGAATCCACGCTCAAAGTATTTTTATTCTTATAATCCCAAGTAAATTTTTTATTAAATCTATCAATAATTATAATTTTGTTCCCTCTCTGAGTTACTTTATTTCCCTTTCTAGTCCATCTCCCATTTATTTTTTGTTCTGCTTTATAAATTGAACTATTGTTGCTAAGGAAAAATTTTGCAATCCCTTTATTCAAGCCAACAACTAAATAGTCATTGCTGTTAAGGTAGCTAATTTCGTCTATATCATCATCTGCTTTTAGACCAAGTTTCTCTGAAATATCAGATATTGTGTTATTAGTTAAATCAATCTCTAATAATCTATTGTGGAGTAGAAGTCTATTTATATCGCTGAAAGCTGAAACTAAAACTTTGCCACCATCCTCAGAAATTGTGATTGAGCTCATATCAGTAAAAAAACGGTAACTATCATTACCGATTTCAAGATTGCTCTCAAATTCAATCTGTTGAGTTTGAATATTATAAATTAAGTATTTTGTAGTTACATCATATTTAGTCGTTTTTCTCCGCTCATCTCTTTGCACCTTTAGTAGAGTCCTCGCTTCCTCTTTTGTTATTTCCATATTTCTTTGTTTTTGTATAGAGTTGTGCCTTTGCTCTTTGTAGTAGTTGTCAAGGTCAGTATTACGCTTTACCATCTGATAAAGAAAAAACATTCTATTAGTATCAATAAACTCAGCTTGAAATGATGAATAATTTCTGATTGGTAGATCTAATTCATTAAGTGTCTCAGTTTCAAACAATTGAAAATGACCTCCAAAATAATCATTCTGAAAAGTATATATATATTTCCCGTTTTCTGATATTTTTGCATTGTACGTTGAAATAGGAAGAGTTTTTTGCTCACCATTTATATTTATTAAAATTCCATTATGGTTGTTCTCGCCTTCAGTCTGCGTAATGAAATAGACATCATTTTTTGATTGACTAATGCGACCTATGTAACCTGTGATGTCAATATTTTCTTTTTCATTTGAATCTAAATCAACTAACTTTATTTCATTATTACTCATTTTCAGCAACATACTATTATCATTTAGGTACGCACTTTTTACTTCTTTTATGCTTTTTAGTATCTCGTTGTAATCCACTTTCTGAGCTAAACTTAAATTGCATAATGTTAGCAACATAATGAGCACCAATCTTTTTTGATTCATTGTTTTATCCTTTTATTTAATTTTTCGACAAAATATATTTATTTAACCTTTCTACTTTTTACTTACACAAACCCCACAAAATACTCCCGTTTAATAAAGTAAAATTGTAAAGAGTTGTAATTTATTAAGGTTAATTTTTTGTATGTAATTAATTGGTTTTGTTTTAAGTGAAAAAGTTCTAAAATAAAATTGGGGGGGGGCAAATAATGTGCCAAGGCTCTCAATTAAAAATGGGAAATTAAAAATTAAAAATTGTTTTGTTAATTTTTTAGTGAACTCAGTAAAGGAAATTGGAAAACTAAAATGTGAAATGCGCAACGGCAAACATAAATAAGAGAATACTTTTTCTTTTTCAAGAATGTTTGTTTTAGAGAGAAGGAATATGTGCCAATCTTTTAACGCCACGCTAACCTCTTGTTTGTTGCAAAGTTATTAAAAACTATTTTGTAATGCGAAGGTGTAACATTTTAAAATATTTTTTTATTCAAACTAATTTATTTAAAGTTGAGGAGTGGTTCTCGGTAGCAGCCAAACCAGGCTTCTGCAAGCAAATTATCAAGAGCATCATCTTCCCAAGAGTAATTTAATGTACGTTCTGTGTAAATAATTGATGATAGTATTTTGTTATTTACATCAAATGTTTTGGAAGCTGATTTTAATAACTCTGCTCTCTGTTGTAGTTTAGAAAGTGTAGTATCTGGATGCTCAGCAATAGCAATAGTTGATAATGTTAGTATGAGTATTGTAATTATTTTCATTTTTCATGCATAAATCGAGAATCGAAAGTCGTAAGTTTTTATTTATTATTATTGTAGGGACAAGTCGAGACTTGTCCCTACATTTATATAATCCCTTAGCGTCTTTGCGACTCAGCGGTTACTGAGCAAAGTCGAAGTACGGTTTCCTTTTTTATTTCAATAAAAGAAGTTTTGCTGTTTTTTCAAAGACTTTTCCACTACCATCTAATGAAGCAGCTTCGAATCTGTAGAAATAAACACCACTTGAAACTCTACTGCCTTGTTGGTTATCGCCAATCCAAACTATGTTTTGATAACCAGCAGATTGTACACTTTCACTAAATACCTTAACTACTTTACCAGTTATATCATAAATAGTAAGTTCAACATTGGAACTATAAGGTAAAGCATAACTTATTGTTGTACTTGGGTTAAACGGATTAGGATAGTTACCAAGCAGTTCGTAAGTTTTTGGTATTTCTGTGGTTTCCTCATTAGAAGCATTCTTTACAAGTTGGGGTGCCAAATGTTCATCTACAACCAATCCTAATTCTAATTGTGCAAGTCTTATAGTTTCTGAATTAGGGAAATTAGTTTGCAAAACATTTAAGAGATTAACTGCCTCTTCTCTGTTATTGTTTTCATTTAATGAAAATACCAACTTGTTGAAAATAGCAGATTCTTCTACCCTTGTTCCTTTGTATTTATCAATAATTTTATCAAAATTAGAATTCTTACTATTTGTTTTATCTTGAGTATTTAATATTAGGGACATGTCCCCAAACAACACATTCGCTTTTTTTGATAAAACTTTTTTTGATAAATAATCTTCAAAATTCGAAAGAGATTTTTTATCATTTGTACTTGCACGCCACAACAAATCTAAGGCATAAGTAGCTAACGCTGAATCTGGGTTTTCATCAATTATAGTTTTACATATTTTTCGTGCAAAAGGGTAGTCTTCCACACCAATTAAATTACGGGCATAACGTAATTTCCAAAGAATCGGCCAAGTAGAATTAAACCCACTCTTTGAGTCTGATGAAATAGATAATACCGGCGCTGTTTCCACAACACTCTTGAACTGTGTATCATATACAATTTCTTCTGGTGTTGGAACTTTGTTTGCTGAAAGTGTACCTGGAGGGTTTTCTAAATAGAAAGAAAAATCTATGGTACTAACGTATTCAGTTACTATTTTACTTTCATCAGGTGGATTACTGCCCCACCAATTACCTTGTGCCAAAACATAGCAAGTATATTTTGCAAAACCGTTGTAAACGGTATTATCAACAAATGAATTTTCACCGCCTTGAGTTGTACAAGATGATAATCCAAAGAATGGATTAGAATTACTGCTTGCATAGAAACCATAGTATCTGTTATTATGAAAATTATTATTACCATAATAACCAACCTCACCAAAATCTGGAGAAGAGTAATTGGAGCAAGCTGTACCTACATTGCAATTATATACTTCATTATCTCGTACTTTTCCAGTTGAAGAATTAAAATAAATTCCAGTATAGCCAATATCATGGATAGAATTATTCAAGACATACATATTACCAGTGGTATTACCTCTTAAATAATCCATTTGAATGCCCTGTGTACAATTTTTAATTTCACTATTTTTAATTGTTGCAACCGATTGATAAGCTCTTACACCATAATAGGCATTTTTGATAATTGCATTATTTATTATTCCAGTTCCACCTAACCAAAACCAAATACCATTTGGATATGTTGGCGATTCAAAGTCAAAAGTGACTTTATTGCTTGAAGTACCGTTTACATTTAA
>JAHJTX010000147.1 GCA_018829545.1 Bacteroidota bacterium
AAATATGGTTCTATTTTATTATCATTTTTAAGTTCAACATCAGATATTTCATAACAATTGCTTTTTTTTTCTTTTACTGAATATGACAACGAATTCGATGGATTAAATTAAAAACGTACAAATCCGATATATTTTGTCATTGATGTGTCCTTTGGCGGAGAATATTTACGAAAAACAGATAAACGATAAGTTCCCTTTGAGAGTCCAGTAATTTTTGTTATATAATCATAATAACAGTTGCAGAAAGCGTAATAATTACTTGTGTCTTTTTGAATCAAGGTTATTTCATAATTATCCAATGTGACAATTGACTTTGGTTTAAAAATACAATTTTCCCATATTTGAGTGTTATTAACAAAAACAGTATCATTTATTATTTCGACAAATAATGAATCACCCAAAAGTGTTTTACCATTTACTAATAAGAATAGGAGAATAAATAAAATATTTATTTTCATATTACCGCCTCTCTATTACTGTAAGTCTAATTTTGAATTAATCGAATCAAAGTCTCTTTAAAGAATGGACTTTTTTTACTTATTTACTCACCTTACGCAAAAGGATAAAAATTGTAGGGTGAGCCGCTGAATTGTTCAGTCAATTTAGTTCAAATTATTCATATTAATGAGCGGAACAGAGTTTCGCTCTACATTTTCACGTAACATGAGTTATCTCACCAAATTCATCTTACCCGAAACGAAATGCGCCCCGGCTTTAAGTTGATAAATATAAACTCCGCTGGAAACAGATTTCCCTTCTGAGTTTGTGCCATTCCATAAAGTTTTGTAATTCCCCGCAACCAATTCTTCATTAACGAGAGTAGCAATTAACTCTCCGGTTATGCTGTATATATTTAATTCAACAAACTCTCCCGAAAATTCCGGTGGGATTGAATAGTTGATGAAGGTAGAAGGATTAAATGGATTGGGGTAGTTTAGAGAAAGATTATAATTGGGAATCGGCTCCGATTCTGTTTCCACGTTCACCCACCCATCACCGCTAACGAAAATGTCGTATTTGGGATTCGTAATCGAATTACTATAAAACGTTAATGTATCAGTAAAAGGATGCAATCCGGTGGGAGAAGCACATATCGGACATAGATCAGGATCGCTGAATATAAGTTGTGCACTGTCTTGAGCGGTTAAACTAAATGTAATCGGCTGAGCATCAAAGACCACGTAATAATAATTCGAAGAATCTGAAAAATTCACCGTGAGTCTATACAAAAATATATTTGACCCTCTTATATCTTCCACCATTAAATCCTTATCAGAACGGTTAAAAATCCAAATCGTATCTGCGTGTTCAAATTCTATGGGGATGATGTAGAGTGAATCCTTGCTGAAGGAAATCTCTTGAGCAATTAATAATGATTGCGCACAAAAAGCTGTGATGAAAATTAGCCGTTTGATAGTATCATACGACTTTGTTTGTTTAGCAGCGCACATATTCAATGATTTTTAGTTTCTTAAATTCATCATTCCTATCGGAATAATCTTTCTCTTAATATTTCTTGAACGTTTCTTCTCCCATCTAAAACTGAGTGTATATAAATTAGACCGCCTTCGATTTCAAATATTATCCGGTATGGTTTGTAATGAATTTCCAAATATTTTTTTATTCCGGTATTTCTTAACTCTATTGGAACGTGTCCTCGCTCAGGATATTCTTCTAACTTATACAAAGCGCGCTCAATGGCATCTAAAAGTTTATTCGCCGATGGAATACTGTCATACGCAGCCACGTAGGAAAAGATTTCTTTTAAATCTTGTTTTGCCTGCGGGTCAATTAGGACTTTGTATTTCATCCGCTATAATTTTCCTTCGATCAGGGAATATAATTCGCATATTATAATAATTTCAAAGTGTGTTAATATTTTACTTGCTCGTTTCATATTATTGCAATGATTTTAGCTCATTTCTTAAAACACTGAATGTATTTTTAATACCTTTTGCCTCTTTATTCTTTTCGCTGGTCATTGCCAACAGTTTCAGCATAGCCATTGTTTCCTGCATTTTTTCGTAAACTTTTATGTCTTGCACAACAACCTTTGCTTCTCCATTTTGAGTTATTACGTATGTTTTTTGGTTCTTATTTATTTCATCAATCAAATTGGCGGCGTTCGCCTTTAAGTAACTGATGGATTTTACCGATTCACTTAGTTTCATAAGGTAGTCCTTTTTTAGACCAAATATAGTCTATGATTTGTAGTAAAGCAAGAAGCTTAAAAAGGATTTTTATTTCAACAGCGCGCATTTTTTAGTTTCCTGATGAGTGGAGGTTTTTATTCGATAGAAATATATCCCGCTTGGTAAATTTTCAGCAGAAAAGGGAATTTCATACTTACCTAAACTCAATTCTTTGTTCAGCAGTTCCGCTACTTTTTCGCCCATTAAATTGTAAATCGCAATTTCAACAAATTCCTTTTTTGGAATCTCAAAGGTTATTGTTGTGCTGTTGTTAAACGGATTCGGGTAGTTTTGCTTAAGAGAATATTTTATTGGTATAAATGATTTTTGTTGCTCTATTTTTGTCCCCACCTTTTGTTTGATTTTCAGTGTGAAGAAATTCCATCCATTTGTCGAATCTGCTATGTCCCCACCTATAAAAACATTAGCACTATCATCAAGAAATATAAAATTGAGTCCACTCTGAAAAGTCATATTGTTATTAACCCCACGTTTTAACGTGGGGTTAACAAGCTAAAAACAAACTTTCCCAAACGGGTTTTAACCCGTTTGGGGCTTTTCGGAGTGGACTCAAAATTAGAATTTTCGAATATACTATGTAGTGCATCAAACTTTTGCTGCCATAACAATTCCCCATCCTTTGAATATTTAACAGTATATGAGACTCCTTGACTAATTGAATTGTTGGTGGAGCCAGTGACATATATGCTATTAAAATTATCAATAGCCAGTGCCATAGCATAATCTTTTAGATTTTCTGCCCCGTTAAATATTTGAGTCCATTCGTCAATTCCATTTTCGGAGTATTTTTTTGTAAAGTAATCAAATGAATTACTTGTGACACCATAACCCGTAACAAGAATATTATTTTCAAAGTCTACACTAACATCTGTTAATATCAATATGCCGCTGTTGTTCTCCCATTCTATTTCACCAGTCTGATTCATCTTGATAATAACACCACTTTCGGAGGTAATTACTAATTGAATAATATTATTGGTTTTATCTAAAACGATTTTTTCAGTATAGATACCGTTAAATGTTTTGTGCCAAATGATCTTTCCATTTTTATCATATTTATAGGTATGAATTCTAGGGTTTGGAACACCTTCCCCGCTATAATATTCAGTATAAGCAACGTAGATATTATTACTTTTATCTGTGGTGATATAATCTAACGCATACCTACTAGTGTCATCCGCTATAGTAGCCGACCATAACGAATCGCCAAATGAAGTATACTTTGTAAAACAAGCTCCGTTAAGATGATAACCGGCAATTACATTATTCTCCTTATCAACTGTAATTGTTATCCCTTCGGAATACTGATCTGATGTATTGTAGAAATTTTTATTCCAACTCAAAACACCATTTGGGGAATACTTTTGAATAATGGTAAAAAATGACGATGTGCCAAAAGAAGCACTTCCAATGCAGTATAAATTGTTTGACGAATCAATTGCGATAGAATTTGCTTCTTCCCCCGAAGATGGTGCTGAAACATAACGGATCTCTGAAATCAATTCACCAAGGCGGGAGTATTTGAGAATTAATAAATCTTGACTTCCATCTATACCAGAGCTCCTGCCGGCTAAATAAATGTTATAATTCCTATCTACTTTTGCATCATTTGTCATATCAATACTTTTGCCAATTCCATCATATATTTTTAACCAATCAATTGATGGTGTTAATTGTGCGTAAATAACATTTATAAAAAATATTAGTTACTACTCAGCAGCCACATAAATTGTAATTCAAAATATGCCACAAAGACACGAAGACACAAAGTTTCACTAAGTTCTACTAATAAATTCTTTGTGCTTCTTAGTGCCTTTGCGCCTTAGTGGCAAAAAAATCATCCG
>JAHJTX010000148.1 GCA_018829545.1 Bacteroidota bacterium
CCATCTTCCATCCGGTTACTGCTTCGGCAACAGTATTCATGAATTTCACATAGCCCTTTGAGTCGGTGGCAATAACGCAATCACCGATACTCTTGAGTGTTATGGAAAACCACTCCTGGGTTTCTTGTAATTTCTTTTCCATTTGGCTTTTGTAAAGAGCCATTTCAATGGATGCCAGAAGCTGCCTTGGCTGGAACGGCTTAACAATGTAAGCATACGGCTCAATACTTTTGGCTCTCTCTATAAAGTCAATATCAGAATATGCGGTCAGAAATATGATGGGAATATCCATCTTCTTTTTTATTTCGTCAGAAGCGTCTATGCCGTTTTTCTTCCCTTTCAGTACAATGTCCATCAATACCAAATCAGGCTTAAGTTCAAGCGCCTTTTTTACAGCCTCATCTGCACTAACAGCACGCCCTACAACTTCGTAACCCATATCGCTAATCGCCGTTGCAAGGTTTTCGGCTACGATGCCTTCATCTTCAACGACCAATATCCTCGCTTTTTCCTTCATATCAGCTCCCTACGGCTTCGCTTATTTATTTTTCTACTCTTCTCTAGTCTTAACTTATTTATTACAGCGACTATTTTTTAGGGAATTGTGGATTCTTCATTTGGAATATTTTTGTCTGATGTTGAAACCGGACTTAAAAATGAATCATGCTGCCACCAGTTTATACCCATCATCAGCAATTCTAATCTGGATATCTCCGGCTATTACAATTCCTTTATCCAAAAACTCTTTCTAAGATATCGGCTAAATTGGTAGTGTCAAGTGCACTCGCTACTGATGATCCAGCCATAGTTTATTTCTCCTTTCTTATTAGACTAATTTTTTTGCCTTGATAATTAAACCTGCTGTTTTCTTACGCAAATTTGCAATGAAACGACAATTCCTACAGTCTAATTTCTTGTCATCATAATCCGGACAAGTCAAAAGCACATCTGCTTCTTTCTGTAATTCCTCGGCAAATATCGCTTTCTCTCGCACTCCTTTGGCTTGATTAATCTTATCTGTAATATCCTTTATTACAAATTCTTGTTTTTGAAATGTTGAGCAGTTTATTTTGGATTCTTCTTTCTCAGTCATCATTCATCTACATTAAATTTCTTAAAGGGCCTAAATTTAAATTCAGATCCTCATCCTCAATGCCAAAGATTGCCTGAACCTCTTTTATCTTCCTCTTTACGGCCTTAAGACTTAACCCCAATTTTTTAATTTCTGCTTTAGAAAGGGTTACTCTTTTTACCCTCCGGAATGCCTCCTTTTCCATAAGTTTTCTTATTAATTCAACAAGGGTTAAAACTAATTGAGCTAAACCTTGCTCTGTCTTCTTGGGGCTACCCAAGTCAATAAGTTTTGAAATATTTTCTTCGGCTCTTTTTATTTCTCTTTGCAATTTCTCTATATATTCTATATCATCAGAGGTAAATTCTTTATCTGAATTACTGAAACGCATACCAGATAATTCTTCTGCCTTGGAAATTGATGTAAGGATTAAAGCCTCAAGCCAAAATAAACAAGGTCCACATCTGCCACCCTTATCATTATATAGCCGTTGATAACTACGCCCTTTTCGATGACCTTATCCAGAGCATTTATCAATGTTACATTATCATTTTTATTAATCATAGTCTTTAATCAGTGCTCTCATGATCTATCCTTTTTGAACATCACCACGCTTCCTCATCCCTATTTTCTCATAACCAAGAAGATTTCCAGAGGCATCAACTCGGACATCATAAATTCCAAGGAGATCAAGATTAGGTGCTGCAGAAGACTTTTCAGTTATTTCAACAGTATTGTGCCATATATCCGCCTCTTTGTTTATTCCTATCGCAGCGGGAGAACTAAATCCAGTAAGTTGAACCAACCCCGCCTTAGCAATTTCCACAATATTTTTAATTTCCATTTTCTGCTCCTTATGCACTTTTAATCTTTTCCTCCAATTTTCCTAATCTCTTTTTCAGCTCTATATTTTCATTTTCTATCTCAGCTTCTTTTGCTTTTGAAGAAAGAAAACTATCGGTTTGCCACCAGTTTATACCCATCTCCATTGCCTTATCCACAGAGGCAACCAATAACCTTATCTTTATCGTTAAAAGTTCAACATCGGCAATTTTAATCTGGATATCTCCGGCAATTACAATTCCCTTGTCTAATACCCGCTCTAAGATATCGGCAAGATTAGTAGCATTTGTGGCGTGCATCATTTTTTGTTCTGACATAATTATCTCCTACTCTCTTATACTAACTTTTTAGCTTTTATAATTAAATCTGCTGTTTTCTTATGCAAATTTGCTATGAACCGACAATTCCTACAGTCTAATTTCTTGTCATCATAATCCGGACAAGTCAAAAGCACATC
>JAHJTX010000149.1 GCA_018829545.1 Bacteroidota bacterium
TCTTTGTTGAATGCGCGTTGTTCACCTTTTATGGGATTCTCGGCGCCTCTCCGGATTTTATAAATGAAAGTGGATTTTTTATCAATAGATTGGAGCTTTAGTTTGTTCTTTTGTAAAAGCTCAAGAATTTTTTTCTTACCCTCACCATAATTTTCAGCAGCGAGGTTGCCCGTAATTAATTGCCCATTTGGTTTTGTTGCATTGAAACGGAGCTCTACCATAGTCAATTCTCATTAAATAAAAAAAAGGCTGATATAATTTACTTCATTATATCAGCCTAAATATAAGAATAATAAGCGCAAAGAGAAAGGTTTACTTAGTTCACAACCGACGTAATTCCGGTTCTAGAAACTGTCGTTGTAACCGTCCATGTGTAGCCCATAGCAGCAAGCGGAGTACCTGTAATTGTTGCCGCAGTAGCGCTTAATCCGCTTGCAGCATAAGTTCCACTTGCTGTTGTGTCTAAGCTTGCAGGAATTGTCCAGCCAACAAAACTATTTCCGCCGCCAGCCATTGCTGTTGGTTTACGGAAATATTGCTGAGACATTGAACCTAAATTTGTACAGTCAGATATAACTGATTCTTTTGCAGCTTCTTCTGATTGAGCAGTAAATACGTTAATACCTACCACAACTGCGATACCAACTATGATAACGCCTAGAACGATGAGTAATAATTGTTGTTGACCCATTTGTAACTCCTAATGATTTGTTAGTGATTAATGTTTATTAAAGAGAAGAAATTGAGTAGCTGTTTGTAAAATGAATTTTTCATGTAAAATTTAACCTTAGCTAATTTCAAATGGACAACTGTGTAAAAATATTAAATAGCAAAAATATTGGGAGTAATATAAGGGGTAAAATGCATTAATCAAAGAATTATTTTAATATTTTACACGTAATAATTGCGGGGGTAAGTTTGCGTCGGCATAATTTACCTCTTTTGGCGAATAGACCAGTTTCACAGCCCAGATTAGAGAAAGGACTACGAACTATTTTAATCGTATATGAAGTTCCTTCAGTTGATCATCACTTACATTAGAAGGGGAGTCATCCATCAAGGATGTTCCGCTTGACGTCTTTGGAAAGGCGATTACCTCGCGGATTGAATCCTCTCCAGCAAATAGCATCGCAAGTCTATCGAATCCAAAAGCAATTCCTCCGTGAGGCGGAGCGCCGTACTTAAATGCATTCATCAAAAACCCAAATTTGGTCTCTGCTTCCTCCTCAGATATTCCAAGAGTATTAAACATTTTTGATTGAAGACCAGAATCGTGAATTCTTATACTTCCGCCGGCAATCTCATTGCCGTTAAGAACTAAATCGTAAGCTCTTGCTTTCACTTTGCCGGGTTCTGTATCAAGAAGATCAATATCTTCAAAGCGTGGAGAAGTAAAAGGGTGGTGCATTGCGTAATACCTTCTGGTTTCTTCATCCCACTCAAAAAGAGGAAAATCAGTAACCCAGAGCAATGAAGGATTGGCATCATCTTTAATTAGGCTTAAGCGTCTTGCCATTTCCAATCGAAGCTGACCCATTATCGAAAGTGTTTTCATTTTGGGACCTGTAAGAATAAATAATAAATCTCCAGATTTTGCGCTTAACTTAAAAATTAGGTTTTGTTTTTCTTCTTCAGATAAAAATTTTGCTATTGGTGCATCTAGGGATGATTCTGTAACCCGCATCCAGATCAAACCACCTGCGCCAAGTTTTTTAGCGAATTCTGTTAATACATCTAATTGGTTCCTTGTGTAATCGCCACAACCTTGCGCTACAAGTCCAGTTATAATTCCATTAGATTGAACCGTTTCTTGAAATAATCTAAATTCCGAATTTCCAAAAATCTCATTCAAAGTGCTCATTTGAAATTCGAACCGAAGATCAGGTTTGTCGCTGCCGTATTTTTCCATAGCTTCGTCAAAAGTTAATCTTGGTATCGGCGATTCAAGTTTGCGATCAAGAATATCAGTAAATAATTTTCCCATCAATCCTTCGACCAGAGAAAAAATATTTTCCTGATCAATAAAGGACATCTCAACGTCAATTTGAGTGAATTCCGGCTGCCTATCTGCCCTTAAATCTTCATCGCGGAAACATTTAACAATTTGAAAATATCTATCGAATCCGGAAACCATTAATAACTGCTTATAAGTTTGCGGAGACTGAGGAAGCGCATAAAACTTTCCCTTATGAATACGGCTTGGAACTAAGAAATCCCTTGCTCCTTCAGGAGTGCTTTTCATTAATACAGGAGTTTCAATTTCCAAAAAAGAATTTTCATTGAAAAAATTTCTAACTGACTGATACATTTTATGACGAAGGATAATATTATTCTGCATCTCATTTCTGCGCAGGTCTAGGTATCTGTATTTTAATCTTATTTCCTCATGAACATCAATACCATCCTTAATTTGAAAAGGAGGCGTTAAAGCTTTATTCAGAATAATTACCTTGTCAACCATTACATCAACCTTGCCGGTAGGGATGGAATCGTTATCGGTACCTTCAGGGCGGCGTCTTACATTGCCCTCAATAGAAACAACAAATTCGTTTCTTAAATTTCCACCAATTTCATGAGCCGCTTGATTGAATGAGGGTTCAAACACAACTTGCGTAATTCCGTAACGGTCCCTGAGATCAATAAATATAACTCCTCCAAGATCTCTTCTGTTATCAATCCACCCGTTTAATACAACGTGTTCATCGATATTTCCTGCTTGTAATTCCGCGCAGGTATGCGTTCTTGTATTGAATTGCATGCTTTTCATTGTCTGTTAAAAGTGAGGGCAAAAATAACTATAACACGAGACAAAAGAAAGAGTTAAAAAATGCCCTAATTATTCAAAATCTCTTTTATATATTGTGCAAATTAGAATTATAAGAAACAAAATAATTGCGTGGTTGTTCAAGAAAAGCAACCTTAACTAGAGAAATATTGAACGTAATATGAAATCTAAAAGAAAAGCATTTTTGTGTGCGATGATGTTATTCTCTTCGGTATTAATTTCAGGGCAAACCGAGGAGAAATTTGACTCGCTTGTTACACTAGGAATTGACCAGATATACAGTATAAACTTTGATGAAGCTCAATCTACATTTCAAGAAGTAATTTCAATATACCCTAATAGACCATCAGGATATTTTTTTGACGCGATGATTGTTTGGTGGAAAATACTTCTCGATTTAGAAAACGAAGAATACGATGATGTGTTTTACGATAAATTAGAAGGCGTAATAGAATTTTGCGATAAGATACTTGAGCGTGATCCTGAAAATGTTGAGTCAATATTTTTTAAAGGTGGCTCGCTTGGCTTTAGAGGAAGACTTTTAGCAGTTCGCGAAAGTTGGCTAAACGCTGCATTAGATGGCAAAGATGCGCTCCCACTTGTTCACAAAGCTTATGCTTTGGATAAAAACAATATTGACGTGCAATTAGGTTTCGGAATTTACAATTACTACGCGGCGGTTATTCCGGAAAAGTTTTCGTTTGTAAAACCAGTTATGATCTTTTTTCCGAAAGGAGATAAAATTAAAGGATTGGAGGAACTTAAAAACACTGCTAAAAACGGAAAGTACGCCAAGTATGAATCTAATTATTTTCTAATGACACTTTACTACAGTTTTGAAGAAGACTACGCTGAAGCGGCAAAATATGCAGAATACCTCTGGAAAACTTTTCCCGATAATCCCAAGTTCCAATTGTTTTTAGGAAGAACTTGGGTAAGAAGAAATAATTACGCCAAGGCGTATGAGATATTTAAAGATGTTTTAAGGAAACACGAAGCTGGCAAAATGGGTTACCATGAAAAGGCAAAGCGGGAAGCTTCTTATTATGTTGGAGTACACTTTAAAAATCAGCGAAAATTAAACGAAGCAATAAACTACTTTCGCATCTGCTCAAATGCATGCAAATCATTAGGAACGGAAAGCTCCGGTTTTAACGTTAATTCTATACTTTATTTGGGAAATATTTACGACTTAAAAGGCGATAGAAACCGCGCAATTCAGTTATATAAAAAAGTCTTGAGCCTGAATGAATTTAACTCTTCCCACACTCAAGCGAACAGATACTTAAAAACACCGTATAGATAAGACTTAAAAAGCTGTCGTTATTCCAAATCTGTGAAGCGCGCCCATTGATCCCATTGATGAAAACGAGTAATCAACGTCGTATTCACTCACACGAATTCCAAAGCCTAAGTTGAAGCCAGCTAAACCAGGAGTTGTGCCAATTTTATATTCTTTCCGTTTTTCGTTTTCGTAACCCAAACGAAGCTTAATTGCAGCGCTTAATTTAATTTCAACTCCACCCGTGATGTTGGAGAATCGCGAGGAAAGCCCATCGCCTGATTCATTTAATTTGTTAACTGCAAAGTAAAAGGTAAATGGTGTGTGAGCCAGCCGTTTGGACAAGCCCAATTTTACGTCAACTGGAATTTTCTCTTTAATTCCGGCGTACGATTCTAATTGTGCTCCGAGGTTCTGAACGGCAAATCCAAAACTCCATCCAGATTCAGCTAGGATATATTGAAGCCCCAAATCAAATGCTAATCCGGTTGAAGTATAATTTTCTATTCCGGAAAAAATAAATTTAACATTTGCACCGTAGTAAAAATTCTCGTCAATTTCCGAAGCATATCCAACTATCAGGGCAATTTCCTTAGCGCTAAAATTTCCATTCTGTTTTCCGTACTGATCCGTCTTTGGAAAATCGCCGTAGTTAACGTATTGAATACCTGCGCCGAATCTACCGATATTCTCTATTTCCTTTGACATCGCGAAACTGGCGGAACTAATATCCACAAGATGTTGGAGGTAGGAAAATGATGCAGGGGTTTCTTTTAGGGATGCAATTCCTGCAGGATTGTAAAATATAATATTCGGATCGTCATAGTTCGAAACGAAAGAACCGGCAAGTGCAGACGCTCTGGGACTAATTCCAAGGTTCAGAAAATCGTAAACGCTCTGACTAAAAATTGTATTCGAAAAAACTAAAACAGAAATCATTAAAAAAATATTTTTTTTCATAACTGCTCCTAAGAGATAATACTTCAATTCAAGATATTAGAAAAATATCCGCTTCCTAAATGTATAAATGTTTTTATAAATGGAACAAGGGAAAAAATCGGAATGTTAGATTATATAAAAACTTTGTTTGAAGTCTACAACAACGTATATTAAATTGCATATAAAAAAAGGAGTTAGTATGAATTATATGAAAACCGCATTTTTAATGGCATTGATGATGGTACTGTTCATCCTTGTCGGTGGTGCGCTGGGCGGCGAATCCGGTATGATGATCGCATTTGTTTTTTCGTTGGTAATGAATTTTGGCTCATACTGGTTCTCGGATAAAATTGTTTTAACCATGTATAAGGCTAAACAGGTTAGCAGAACAGATGCCCCGCAGCTATATGAAGCAGTTGAGCGGTTATCCACAAAGGCAATGATTCCCGCTCCAAAAGTATATATTATTGAATCGCCTGCTCCGAATGCTTTTGCTACAGGAAGAAATCCTGAGAATGGCGCTGTGGCTGTGACTACTGGTATTTTGAAATTATTAAATAAAGACGAACTTGATGGCGTTCTTGCTCACGAACTTACACATATAAAAAATAGAGACATTCTTATTAGTACAATTGCCGCAACGCTAGTTGGTACGATAACATTTATAGCACGAATGGCGGGCTTTGCAGCTATGTTCGGCGGAAGAAGCAGAGACGATGACGGAGGTGGAATTAAAGATTTGCTGCTTTTAATTCTTGCGCCGATTGCGGCTGTTCTTATTCAATTGGCGATTTCGAGAAGCAGAGAATATTTGGCAGATGAAGGTGGCGCTGAGATTTCGGAAAAGCCGCGTGGATTGGCTTCTGCTCTGAATAAACTTACGTTGACAAATAAGCAAATTCCAATGAGAAATGCGGAAGGCGCCACAGCTCACATGTTTATTGTGAATCCATTGAGCGGAAGATCCTTTGCAAAATTATTTTCAACTCATCCCGCTGTAGAAGAAAGAATTAAGCGATTAGAAGAAA
>JAHJTX010000150.1 GCA_018829545.1 Bacteroidota bacterium
ACTTAGTTCTGGTTTTCTTGTTTTTTATGGCAGAAAATAACAAATGGCAAAGAACAAAATTCAAATAAGCTCCAAATACAAAATAACAATGTTCAAAACAACAAGGACGATTGGTGATTGTAAATTAAAGATTGTGATTTATCCCGACAAAATGATCGGGACAAGTTTTGAAATTTGTATTTTGGGTTTTTCCGGGTTAGGTATAGATATTTTGGAATATATTGATCCCAAAGGGGTCGAACATCAGAAAACTGAAACCCATTAGAAGAACCTCGATGCCGAAGGTATCGAAGAAGGGAAATAACAAGTGAAAAAAATCTCAAACTATTTTACTGCTGCTAGTAACTGCGCTTGAAATTCTTTAGCTCCTTTATAATTAGGATTAACCAGCAGACAACGGCTAATCATATCCAAAGCTTCTTTGTATTTTTTCTGCTGCGAATAGGCGCCAGATAAATTATACAACGCCTGCGCGTCGTTGGGATTCATACGCAAACTTTTTTCCAAATGCTTTATTGCGGAAGTAAAATCATTTCTGGAGAGAGAAATAATCCCAATCCATTTTGAAGTAAATTGGTCGTCTCTATTTTCATCGTACTCAATCAAATAATTATACGCTTCATCAAATTCTTTAATTGCTAACAGTTCCTTAGAAGCAAGAGAATAATACTCGTCGATATACGGATACAAATCTGTTAACGCTGCGAGTTCATCTTTAAACAAATCAATTTTTCTTTCACGGATATATCTTAGCGCTAAACTCCTGTGCGCTTTTTCCCATGTAATTTTATCATCCAAAACTTTTAGGGCAAGACTATCTAAATAATTTTTTACCTGCATTATTTTTAGAGTTCGCTCAACGCTTAATGACTTCTCAACATATGGCCAATCGGCTTTAAGAGCAATTATTCTGTAGCGGGCAATGGTGGAATCTAGTTTTGTGAAATTAAAATTTCTTTTTACAAACTCGTCTTGAGCTTCGATTGATAAGTCAACCGCCTTATCCGTTGGAAGGTAATTGTGCTTGATCATTGCATTAAAAAACAATTTGCCGATAATGTGATATCCCGTAACAGTTGGGTGCAAATGATCTGTCATTAATTCGTTGTCGGCAATTTTAGATTTACTGAGCGAGTTAAATTCATTCTCCGAATTAACGACAGGCACATTATTTTGTGAACACACTTTAATAATGATTTCATTTAGCTCGGATGAAGCCCGAAATCTTAGCCCATCGAGATCTTTTGCTTCTTTAAATAATTCTATTGAAATATCGAGATTACCAGCGGCATATTGAGAGAGAGCAATTCCGTAAATAGAATCTGCGGATGGCTTCGTTCCATTTTCAATAGAAATAAAAGGCTTTTGATCTTTCAAATTAGAGACCAGATCACTTGCAATAACCTTTATTCCTGTCTCTTTAATTTTATAAATAATCTCTTCAAAATTTTCCTTAAATTGATCCATGCCGTAGGTATAAATATCCGAGTCGAGTTCAATCGTTTGTTCCTTTGCCATGCGCGCCATTAAAGTGCCTCTCGGTTTTTCACCATCTCCAATTAAGCTGTAAATACTTTTGATTGTATTTCTGATAAATTGAGTCGTTTTGAATTTGTTGAGTCCGAGCATAAAATTTACAACGGTTGGTGAGTTTCCAAGCGATTCCATTGATCCAGCCCCTAACGCGCCGTAAAATTCATTATGACCGGCGTAAATCAAAATCAAATCAGGTTTCTGCTCCAAAACGCCGGGAAGGAGATCAAGAATTGTATACGTATTTATTGCCGCAAAAGCGAGATTGACCACTTCAATTTTATTTTCGGGGCAGAGTAACTGTAGTCTTTTTCTGATGTATTTCGAAAATGACGCTGCCGGTGTATACGGGTATCCCGCAGCGCTGCTTCCACCCAAAATAAAAACTCTATAGGAATTGGATTTTTTTTCTATATCAAATAAATCTCTTGCGGAATAAGGAACAGTTTCTGTGTTATAAAAATATCTAAAACCAACATCGGGATTTAATAGATATTCTGTATCAGTTGCTTTAATCCATTGATCCAGATTTTTTCCGTAGTCCGCTACTCTTAAAGTTACTTCGATGGCAATGATTAGCATTATAGGAATAATCAGCAAAATCATATTGTAATAGAAAGGGTATGTTTTTGTAGAGCTTGGCTTTTTCTTTTTATCGGAAGCCCGGCTTAAATTAGATACATGTTTTTGATGACTACTCTTATTTTTCTTGCTCAACTTATTCTCAAAAGATTTTAAACAGGCACTGGAAATATATTAAATCAGTGCATTTGATGTGGCAATAAATGCACAAACATACGATGCAAAATCGCTCATTATGAAGGATGATTATAATTTTATTGCGCACCATTATACAAGTTCTCGTAAAGACACAAAGAACGCAAAAGGCAATTATTCATTTGATAATCTTAAGAATATGCTATACTTTTAATGGACAAGAGTATGCTTTTATTGTCTTTATTATTCTACTAAATATTTATTTGGAGTGACTTTGTTTATAAAGAATTTTAATAAAACCGCGATTGTTTGGAAAGATGAGCAGATCAGTTATGAGACGGTTCTTAGCAAGACAGAATATTTTAAATCGCTTTATTCCATCGCAAAGGGAAGTAGAATTTCCATATTTTCCGAAAACAGACCCGAATGGGTTTATAGTCTGTACTCATCATGGGCGAGTAATTGTGCGCTTGTTCCAATAGATTACTTATCAACCGCAGAAGAAGCCGCATACATTCTAAACGACTGCAAACCAGACGTGGTATTTATAAGTAACCAGACAAGCAAGGTTTTTGAAAAAGCTCTCAAACTTTCTAATTATGATTTTACAATTATTAATATTGACGAAATTGATTCTACCGCTGAAACTCTATTTTCCGGTTTCCCGGAGTTTGATTTACAAGATACCAGTTTAATAATTTATACTTCGGGCACAACGGGCACTCCAAAAGGAGTAATGCTCTCATTCGAAAACATACTCGTGAATCTTGACGGAGTTATTAACGACAATAAGATTTATACTAAGGATGATTGTGTTATGGTGATGCTGCCATTACATCACATTTTTCCTTTGCTGGGTTCCTTGGCGGCTCCTCTATTCATTGGAGGGCATATTGCGTTCTGCCCTTCCTTGTCTTCGGAAGATATAATTAACACTCTCCAAAAAAATAAAGTTGCAATAATTATAGGTGTCCCGCGTTTTTATAAGCTTATTCAAAAAGGAATAATGGATAAGATTAACAAAAAAGGAATCGCCAAACTGCTATTCAAAATTGCCGGTAAAATTAATTCGTATCAATTTTCGCGTAAGATATTTTCGCAGGTACACGTAAGGTTCGGTGGAAATATAAAATTTCTTGTCAGCGGCGGGGCAGCGCTTGATAAAGTAGTTGCTAGAGATTTGCAGGTTCTTGGTTTTGAAGTTCTCGAAGGATTCGGCATGACTGAAGCAGCGCCGATGATTACATTTACACGACCCGGTGATGTTGTAATTGGATCTTGCGGTAAAGCTCTTGCTGCAAACGAAGTTAAAATTGTTGATGGCGAAGTTACCGCCAAAGGCAAAAATATTATGAAAGGATATTTCAACAGAGTGCAGGAAACAAATGATGTTATAGTTGACGGATGGCTGCACACCGGAGATTTAGGTTACCTTGACGAAGAAGGGCATCTTTTTATTACCGGTAGAAAGAAGGAGATTATTGTATTTTCTAACGGGAAAAATATTAATCCTGAAGAAGTGGAAAACAAAATCGCATCGTTTTCGGAATTGGCAAATGAAGTCGGCGTATTTATGAAAGACGATAAACTTAATGCAGTGATTTACCCGGATTTTGAAAAAGCGCTGAAAGAAAATATTGCCAATTTAGAAGAATATTTTAGACACAAAGTAATTGATGTATATAATAATGCGGTATCTTCTTTTAAGCGTATAGCTCAGTTCAAACTTATTAATGAACCCCTTCCGCGTACAAGACTAAGTAAATTAAAAAGGTTTACTCTTCCGGATTTAGTTAGACCCACTAAGAAAGAAGAATTTATTACTGAAGAACCTGCTGGAGAAGAATATAAAATTATCCGTGATTTTCTGGTTGATCAAAAGAGCGCTGCAATTAAACCCACAGATCATCTTGAAAATGATTTAAGTTTGGATTCCCTTGATAGAGTTACGCTGCAGGTTTTTCTGAATTCGTCGTTTGGTATTAATATTCAGGAAGAAGATTTTTCGAAATATCCAACAGTGTTACAAATTAGTGAATATGTGCGGGACACAAAAACTAAAACTGAAATTGATACTGTTGATTGGGGAGAAATACTGCACCAGACAGTTAACTTAAATCTGCCCAAAAGCTGGTTTACACATAATTTAATTAAAAATTCAGCCAAAATATTTTTGAAACTTTACTTTAGAATTAAAAGCGAAGGCAACGATAAACTGCCAGACGGTCCATTTATTCTTGCCCCGAATCATCAAAGTTTTTTTGACGGACTTTTTGTTGCCGTATTCCTAAAAAATAAATTGATGCGTAAAACCTATTTCTATGCAAAAGAGCAGCACGTTAGAAAAGGCTGGGTTAAATTTATTGCAGACAGACATAATGTTATTGTAATGGATATAAATAAAGATTTAAAACAATCCCTTCAAAAAATGGCAGCAGTTCTTCAAAAGGGAAAGAATATAATTATCTTCCCCGAAGGCACAAGAACAATAAGCGGAAATCTGGGAAACTACAAAAAGACATTTGCTATCCTCAGTCGAGAATTAAATGTGCCGGTTGTCCCGATCGCAATAAAGGGCGCTTTTGAAGCGCTGCCTAAAGGAAGCATTTTTCCGCGCCCTTTCAAAAAAATTAATATCAAATTTTTGGATCCGGTATATCCAAAGGATCACAGCACATACGAAAGTTTGCGAAGTAAAGTTTATGAAAAAGTTTTTGCAATTTTAAGCTAGACGATTAAAATATATTTGTACGGAGATAATATGATCGAAAAAATAATACCAATTCTAAAAGCGGACTTATCTAAAATTTTAAACCAATGGGCAGCAGAGGCAAGATCATCCGATCATTTGAAGGACTATCAAAAATTGCCGGATGTGGAATTCAACAATCGAATTAAGTTGGTTATCGAACAGTTTATTAGCTGGCTTGAAGCCGGAGCGGTTGTGCATGAAGCGGAAAGCTATTTTACAAAGGTCGGTTCGGAAAGGATGAAGGAAGGATTTCCTCTTACAGAAGTTGTATTTGCTCTCTACTTGATAAAAAAAATCATTCGCGATCGTTTTGTTGAAGAGGAATTCGTAAGTCAAATTACAGGCAAAGAAGCAATCACATGTATAACATTATTAAGCAATTTTTTTGATTTGGGAGTTTACTTCATTGTCCGCGGTTACACGGAAAAACTCTATGGCAAACTTGATTCGCTAAATAAATTGTCGAAGCAGGAATTAGATGCAATAGTTGCCAAAGAGAGCGTGGAAGATGAAGACTGGGAATCAGACGAGTTTATTTGGAGACATGTCTAAATTTTAACGAGAAGTCGTTTGATAGTTTTTAAGATTATCAATATTTTTATATAGGACAAGATACTCTTGTATCTGGTTAATTTTCTTAAATAATCAGCGTCATTTTTAAAATTATTCTCAATATATGGAATCAACGAACCCTATTAAAATCAATACTCGAATAAAATTGAGAAAAAAAGTTATTTGCAACTAAGTGATTGGCGTAATTATTGCTTCAAGAACTTGATAAAAATTTATTCGAATTAAGAATAATATAAAACCGGATTGAAATGAAAAATCAATTAAATATAACTGTACGCCTCATATTATTCATTTCGGCGGCTCTCGTTTATTCAACCTCAATTGTAACCGCTCAGAATGAGGACTGCCTTGCCTGCCATTCCGATAATTCTTTAACGTATGAAAAGAACGGAAAGGAAGTTTCACTATTTGTAAACGAGGAAAAATATTCAAATTCCATTCACACTGATATTGCGTGCACAGATTGTCATGAAGATTATGATGCCGAAGAGCTTCCGCACAAAGAAGGGGAGAATATTTACAAAGTTGACTGCAGTAGTTGCCACGATGTTGGGGCGTTCGGTAAAAGTGTGCACGGGCAAAAAAAAGTAGATTGCTCCAATTGTCACTCAAAACACGAAATTAAGGAAGCGTCTGAGTTCAAAGGAAACGAAAAGCAATTATGTTTAAGTTGTCATAAAACTTCTAACGTAAAAGCGTTCGAAAAAAGTATTCATGCGGTTAATGCAAGCGATAAATCCCTAAGTTGTCTTGACTGCCATAATGGTACCGCACACGAAGTAACATCAGCAAAGTTTTCCGAAGAGCAGCTTCACTCAGTATGTTCTTCCTGTCATCAAGGCGCAGTGGATAATTTTGAAAAAAGTCTCCACGGCGAGGCTTTAACAAAGGGCAGATTCCTTGCTCCAAACTGTCTCACCTGTCATGGAAGCCATAAAATTCTATCTTCAAAAAATGAAAAATCCAATACATATAAAATGAACATTCCCTCTCTTTGCGGGGATTGCCATAAAGACGGAACAAGGGTTTCGGAATTAAGAAATATAAGCCAAAGACACATTCTTGCCGATTATGCATTCTCAATTCATGCCGATGGAATATTCAAAAGAGGATTACTTGGTTCGGCTGTATGTACGGATTGTCACTTTTCACATAACATACTTCCTCACGAAAATCCAAAATCTTCCATTAATAGAAAAAACATTGCTTCAACTTGCACTCAGTGCCACGTTCAAATAGAAAAAGTTCACGCTAAAGTTATTAAAGGCGAATTGTGGGAAAAACAGCCGCACGTAATTCCAGCATGCGTAGACTGCCATCAACCTCATAAAGTTAGAAGAGTAGTTTACGAAGAAAAGTATACCGATAAACTCTGCATGTCCTGCCACGGCAATAAGAATTTAACTAAAGAAGCAGATGGCAAAAGCGTGTCATTATATGTGGACTACGAAAAGCTTGGCAAATCGGTTCACTTCGAAAGTTCTTGCATTAAATGCCACACGAATGTGAACGTTAAAAATAATCCGATTTGTATTTCCAGCGGAAAAGTGGACTGCTCAATGTGCCATGCAGAACAAGTAGCAAAATTTGCTGGCAGCCGCCACGGAACACTTCACGCAGAAGGAAGTGAAAATGCACCGTATTGCACAGATTGCCATGGCAAACATGATATGTATTCTAAAAATTCAGTTGATTCACCAACGTCAAGAAGGCATATTCCTGATCTTTGTGCACAATGCCATAGAAGCGGTGAGAAAGCATCTGTTTTAAGACACGATCAAAGAGATATTGTCGCAAATTATGCGATGAGTATTCACGGGAAAGGGTTATTATCCAGCGGGTTAACTGTAACTGCAACTTGCATCGATTGTCATGAAACGCATCACGAATTACCTGCAACCGATTCAAACTCGACTGTTAATCACAACAATATTTCTGAAACTTGTTCTAAATGCCATTATGGTATTTATGAAAAATTCCAATACAGCATTCACAGCCCGGAAGTTAATGTTACCAAAAAACTACTTCCTGTTTGCTCGGATTGCCATCAATCGCACACGATAAAAAGAGTTGACCAAGACAATTTTAGGCAGCATATTTATGAACAATGCGGTAACTGCCACTTGGATGTGACAGACACTTACTTTGAGACATTTCACGGAAAAGTTTCAAAACTAGGTGCGGTTCAGTCTGCAAAATGTTATGATTGCCATGGAGCGCACGAGATTCTTCCATCTTATGATCCAGGTTCGAAGCTGCACAGAAATAATATTGTTGAGACTTGCAAAACTTGCCATCCAAATTCAAACAGAATGTTTGTGGGATATTTAACGCACGCAACTCATCATGATAGAGAAAAATATCCTTTCCTTTTCTACACGTTTTGGGGAATGACTATTCTATTAGTTAGTACTTTTACATTTTTTGGATTACACACTCTGCTTTGGCTTCCAAGAGCTTTAGCCGAAAGGAAAAGGCATAAAAAAAATAGTGACGAACAAAATAAATAAGGAACTGCCTAAATTATGAGCGCAGAAAATAATACAGAAAACAAAAAAGTTCATTACGAAAGATTCGACAAATTCACCCGAAGCCTTCATATAATGGTGATTATCAGTTTCATATCACTTGCCATTACAGGAATGGTTATTAAGTTTTCCGGAGTGGGAATATTTCAATCCATCTCCAAATTTTTAGGCGGATACGAGGTTACAGGCTTTGTTCACCGCTTAGCTGCCGTTATAACTTTTGCATATTTCGGTCTTCACGTTTTTTATCTTGCAAGAAAGAAAAAAGTGGAAAAGAGATCAATTAAGTATATGCTTTCAGGCGAGAACTCTATGGTTCCGAATAAAAGAGATTGGAAAGAATTTGTTGGAACCGTAAAATGGTTTTTAGGCGTTGGGCCTAGACCGGAGTATGGCAGATGGACTTATTGGGAAAAATTTGATTACTTCGCAGTTTTTTGGGGCGTAATGATTATTGGTTTGAGCGGCTTGTTTCTCTGGTTCCCGGAATTTTTTACAAGTTTAGGGATACCTGGATGGTTAATTAACGTTGCAACAATTATTCATTCCGATGAGGCTCTTTTAGCGACGGGGTTCATATTTACAGTACATTTTTTTAATACTCATTTTCGTCCCGATAAATTTCCGATTGACACTGTAATATTCACAGGAAGCATATCCTTAGAAGAATTAAAAGAAGACAGACCAAGACAGTATAAATATCTTGTTGAAACGGGACAGTTGGAAAAATTTCTTGTTGACCCGCCATCGCCGCAATTAGTTAAAACAGCGAGAATTTTTGGTTTTTCAGCGTTAACGTTAGGAATTTTATTAATTGTTATGATTATCTACTCTATGATATTTTTATATCAGTAGCGCAGGATTTTTTGACTATTAATTCGTAAGAATATGATTTGTACACAGATAGAATGTAAATCCTAAATAATTCCGGTATAAATATGAATCGAACAAGTATAAATCTATTGTCTGGTATTATCCTAATTTCTTTTTATTTTATTTTTTCGGCGGAACTTGTATATGCTCAGGATATGGATTGTTCTGACTGCCATGAAGCTTTACCAAAAACTTCTGCCCACTTTGATGTAGTTGAATGCAGTGATTGCCATTCCGATATTAAGGATATGGATCATGCAGATGCAAAAGTAAAAAAGGTTGATTGTACGCTTTGCCACGATGAATATGCAAAAACTGTTGAGCGAGACATTCATCACAGATTAAAAGGCAAAGTAAAAAATCCGCCAACGTGCATAACTTGCCACGGAACGCACGATATTATTTCACCATCAAAAGTTAAAAACAAAGTTAAACAGTATTGTACTTCATGCCATACTAATGTATTGTTGGCAAATCCCTACCATTCAATCGCGCTAAAAGACAATGTATGCGCAGAATGTCATGATACAGAAGATCATTCCGAACAACTAGTCTTATCCGTTCACAAAGAATTGATGTGCGCAGATTGTCATAACTACATTTCTCATAATCTAAGAGAACACCCTGAAAACGTTGATCCTCTTCAAAAGGCGGACTGCTATTTATGTCACAGTTCAATTGCTTCAGAACATAGAGAAAGTATTCATGGTATTTCTCTTTTAGAAGGAGTAGATGAAGCTGCAGATTGCTGGGATTGCCATGGTTCGCATGAAATAGTAAAAGTGAAAGACGAAAAAAGCAAGGTAAACGTAAAGAATCTGCCATATACTTGCGGTCGCTGTCATAGTAATCCGGAAGTTATAGAAAAATTCGATATTTCTGTCAACTGTCCAACTATGATGTATACTTCTTCCGTTCATGGAAAAGTGAATGCTGATGGTGGTTCTGGCGCAACTTGCAGTTCCTGTCATGGGGTTCACGACATTAAAAACCGCGTACAGCCTGGATCGAAGATTTCCACATTTAATATTCCAAGTACATGCGAAAAATGCCATGCGCAAATCGCTCAAGAGTATACGGAGTCCATCCACTGGATAAGAGTTAAACAGGGTGTAAGGGTTTCGCCAGTTTGCACCGACTGCCACTGTGAGCATGGAATAAATGCAATAAATTCTGCAGAATTTAAAAAGGATGAGATAAAAAGAATTCAGGAGGAAACCTGCTTTCGATGTCACGAAAATCCGATACTCGCAAAGAAGTTTGAGACCAATGTAGGTAATTTAAAACGTTACCAAGATAGTTATCACGGGTTAGCGGTAATACGTGGTGATGAAGACGCAGCTATGTGCGTGGATTGTCACGGAGTTCATAAAATTTTACCAAAGCGGCATCCCGAATCTGAGGTGAATGAGGCAAACGTTACAAATACATGCCAAAAGTGCCACCCCGAAGCTAATGAAATCTTCTCAAAAAGCTATTCACACATTTCTCAATCGGAGGAAGCAATTGTAATAGAGAGTTGGGTAGAGATAATTTATGTTTGGCTAATTATTGTTGTAATTGGCGGAATGGTGTTACACAATTTGTTAATTTTTGTACATTCACTTAAACAGAAGCGCCGAAAAGAAAAGGGGCAAGTTTCTATTCCTAGACTCACAAGAAATGAAGTAATTCAGCATATTTTATTGTTGACATCCTTCATACTGCTTGTTATCACGGGATTTGCCCTAAAATATCCCGAAGCCGGCTGGGCTAAAGGTCTTACTTGGCTCGGTATGAGTGAACCAATTCGCCAATTGATACACAAGAGTTCAGCAGTTTTGATGTTGGCTCTTTCCTTTTATCATATTTTTTATTTGGCATTCACGAAAAGAGGAAGAAACTCATTTATGGAGTTGATTCCTACATTCGAAGATGTAACTGCTGCAATTCATAATGTTCTTTATTATTTGGGACTCAGAAAAGAGAAACCGGAATTCACCGACTATGATTACGCCGAGAAAGCAGAATACTGGGCATTGATTTGGGGAACTATCGTTATGGGTATTACTGGGTTGGTTCTCTGGTTTCCAACTGTAGTCGGCGAGTGGGCTCCTATTTGGTTTATTAAAGTAAGCGAGATTATTCATTTTTACGAAGCAATTTTAGCCTCATTAGCAATTGTTGTGTGGCATTTGTTCTTTGTTATTTTCCGTCCTGGGGAATATCCAATGAGTTTAACTTGGATTGACGGAAAGATGAGTTTGAAACATTATAAGCATCATCACGAAAAGCAGTTTATTAAAATATCGGAAGAAATTTTGAGATATGACAAAGCGGAATTAAAAAAAGAAGAGATGAGTTATCACGCAAATCTTTTCTACGATACTATTGAAAGTAATGGGCACGATCCCGTTCAATCTATTTTGGATGTGATTGAAAGTAACGAAAAACTGCTAAAGCATTTTAAATTGAATCCTTAAGTCAATTTATAGCAAAGAATATCTATAAGAGCCGCCTCAATGTAAAATATTGAGGCGGTTTTTTTATTCCATTTTGAAAAAAGAATAGTAGCTTTGCGTATGCAAAATGAAAAATTGGTATCGGATATAACAGGAGTTATTCTTGCCGGTGGCAGCAGCAAAAGAATGGGCGTAAATAAGTCATTATTAAAAATTGATGACCTCACATTAATCGAAAAAGTTAATGAAATAATGACCCAAGTTTTTGATAAAGTGATTATAAGTACAAATGAACCTGCGTCTTACGAATTCATAAAAACTGAAAAAGTTACCGATGTTATTAAAGGTTTTGGACCGTTAAGTGGAATTCACTCATCTTTGCAATATGTAGGAACCAAAAAAATATTTATCGTATCTGCAGACATGCCATTTTTAATTCCCCCAATGCTAAAATACTTGATAGATATTCAAACCAAAGAATCAATAGTTCTACCAAAAGCTGAATTTTGCATTCAATACTTATGTGGAATTTATAGTAAAGATATTCTCCCGCTCGCGGAAAGAATTTTGATGGATAATCAAGAAGCGGCAGCGAACAATAAAAATATTAAAAAATCCGCGGTCAGTTTGTGGAATTTTGCAGAGAGAGTCGGAGCTGAAATTGTTGATGTAAAAGATAAAGTATTTTATATGAAAGATGTGTTTTTCAGTGTCAACACACCGGAAGATTGGGAATACGCCAAAGAAAGAATAATATAAATTGTAAGTCGCACTCACTTCAAATAGTAATTCCAATATCACTTAATACACCACACGACAACGCATCTATTTATTTCCAGAAATAGAAATATGTTTTGTTGATTTATTAATCTTGAGATAAATACTTTTTAATCACTTCGTTTTCGAGCAAAAACCCTTATTTGTGATTGGCAGAGAAGTTGACATTGACTGGTATCAACTTTTATAAGGTTTTAAACTATGAACAACATACCGACTGAACCAAAATATTCAATTAGTAGCGCAGCCAATCTTTTGGGGATTTCGGTTCACACAATGAGAATGTATGAAAAAGAAGGACTTATAATTCCATTCAAAAAAGAGAGCAATCAAAGGCTTTATTCCGATAACGACCTCGAAAGAATTAGATGCATCCGGCAAACAATTAATAAAGACAAAATAAATATAGAAGGAATTAGAAGAGTATTATCCCTAATTCCATGCTGGGCAATTGTAAAGTGCTCAGCCGAAGATAAAGAATCATGCGAAGCATACAACGGACATTTAAAACCTTGTTGGATGATAAATCACGAAAATAATTATTGTGCTGGACGCGATTGTCGAGAATGCGAAGTCTATCAGAGCTTTGGAAATTGTGAATCAATAAAAAATAAATTAAAAGAATTATTAGACTAATTAAATAGCGGAAGACTAATGAAAAAACTTGTAATACTCGGCGCTGGAACAGCCGGTACAATGATGCTGAATAAGTTAAACGGCAATCTTGATAAAAGTGAATGGCAGATAACTATTGTAGATCAATTTGAAACGCATTACTACCAACCTGGATTTTTATTTATTCCTTTCGGGATTTATAACAGAAAAGATGTTATTAAACCCAAGAGAGATTTTTTCCCTTCCGGAGCAAATGTTATTCTATCGGAAATTGATAGAATTGTTCCTGAAGAAAACAAAGTTCTTCTAATGAATAATCAGGTTTTAGAGTACGACTATTTGATTATTGCCAGTGGCGCAAAAATTAAACCCGAAGAAACTGAAGGAATAACAGGTGACTTTGGTATAAAAGCGTTTTTGATTTTTATACTATTGAAGGCGCCTGCGCTTTATCAAATTTCTTTAAATCGTGGGAAGATGATGCCCCGTCTGCGCTTGCGGCGGGGAGATTCATTTCAAAGGAGACAAAAAAGAAATGGAACCAATTAAGAGAGTATCGATAGTAGTTAGCCATGGAACATTAGACGGAGTTTATCCGGGACTAATAATGGCGAACGGAGCAAGAATGGAAGGCATTGAAGCAATGATGTTTTTTACCTTCTTCGGTCTTGATGCAATCGTTGACAAACGTATGGATAAAATTACAGTTCCCGCAGTTGGAAATACTGCGATGAGAATGCCAGGCGGAATGAAAATGCCAACCATGTTAGGAGCTTTGCCTGGAATGTCCGCGTTCGCATCTTATATGATGAAAAAAGAAATTGAGGCAATAGACATTCCTCCGGTAAGAGAATTTATTGAAATGATAGCAGATGCAGGCGGTGAGATTTATGCATGTAAAGCGGCCATGGATATGTTTCATTTAACGGAAAAAGATTTGTGTCTTCAAGTAAGCAAAATTCTTACTGTCGGCGAATTTTATGAGAAATCTGCCGGTTCACAAATAATTTTCACTTAATAAAAGACAGTATTTTTTTAAGTGCTTTATTTATGAGTCTACTCCAAAAAGCAATAAACAGTTTCAACGGTTTAATATTCTCTCTCAAAATTGAATAAATAGCCTTTTTGCAGTGGACTCATTTATTGTTCGATACTTTTGAGGCAAGTGCCTTAGAATAAATTCACTAATAACATAATAAGGAGTAAAAATTTTTTTACGTTAGAGAAACGGGAAAGATATTTTTATTAATTAATTCCTTCCCGAGTTGATATCCAAAATTTGTGAACCAAATTACATAATAATTCCATTCGATATATCTTGATCTGTAATACATTAGATAAGCTTACAACCTGATATAAATTTTCTAACACTTAGAAAGCAATTTATAATTTTCAAATGAAAAATTTAATATGATATTAGAACAATAAATCCTATTTGCTATTTTTGTTCAATGTATTATATTTGACAGCACTTTAAACAACAAAACGGAGGTTTATTTGAAAAAGACAGTTTTACCGGTTTTACTTAGTATCCTATTGGCAGGAAACTTGTTTGCAGGTGGATTTCTCACTGGCACACAGAATGCCAGAGCAATGGGCATGGGTCATGCTTTTGTAGGGCTAGCAAATGACGCATCTGCTATATACTTCAATCCCGCAGGTCTTGCAAACCTAAAAGGAACAAATGTATTGTTTGGCACAACTTTCATTATGCCAACAATGGATTTTACAGGTCCCACACCGTTAACCACAACGACAAGTTCCGTTGAAAAAACTTTTACTCCAATTAACCTTTACGGTACTTATTCAATGGATAATGGTTTGTCATTCGGTATCGGCGTATTCAATCCTTACGGTCTTGGTTCTGAATGGGCTGACGATTGGATTGGAAAAGCTCTTGCAATTGAAACTGAGCTTAGAACGTTTTACATCAATCCAACCGTTGCGTATAAGGTTAGTGATAATTTATCAGTTGGTGTTGGATTTGATTACATCATTTCAAATATCATCATGAGCCGCCGTATCACTTCCGTTCCCGGAGTCCCAGTTCCAACTAATATTAAAATGGATCTTGAAGGAGATGGGAAAGCGGCTTATACATTTAACTTTGGCGTGTTATTCCAAGCTACAAAAGATTTATCAGTTGGTCTAGCATATCGTCACTCTGCAGAAATTGAGTTTGATGGAGAAGTTAAATTCAGTGATCTTTCAGTTGGAATTCCTCAAATCGATCCAATTTTAGCAGGCGCTTTCAAAACTTCAAAAGGAGCTGCAAAAATAACAATGCCTTATGATCTACGCGTAGGTTTATCATACAACGCGATGACAAATTTAATTGTTAACGCCGATTTCCAATATGTTGGTTGGGAAAGTTATAAAGAGCTTAAAGCAACTTTTGATAACCCTACCTACGACATGGCAAGCCCTAAGAATTGGAAAAATTCTATGGGCATTAAAGTCGGCGGTGAATACACTATGAATGCATTTGCATTCCGCGCCGGTTATGTATTCGATGGCAACCCAATACCAACTAAATATATGGATCCTTCTCTTCCTGGCGCAGACCGCCATGAATTTACTTTGGGCTTAGGATATCAAATTACTTCAAGTATCCGAGTTGACGCAGCTTATCAATTCATCTCATTTGAGAACGAAGTTAAAGATTCTGCGCTTCCTTTTAACGGAAAATATGTCAACTCAACAAATCTTTTCGGATTCAACTTAGGGTTTGCACTCTAATTCAATCCAATGCTTATTACATTTTTCCCGCTTGGTCTACAACTAAGCGGGATTTTTTTTGCCCGATTTAGCCAATAATTATCAGAACATCCTCAATAATTTTTTCTATTTTAGTATCTCAAAAAATGATTCTATTTATAGATTACCTAAATTAAAATTAGTTGGGCATTTCATGGCAATCCTTGTTACTGGAGGAGCCGGTTACATTGGCTCCCATTTCGTAAGACTTTTAAGTAAAAATCGGATAGATGTAGTTATACTGGATAATCTTTCACGCGGTCATATTGAATCAATTCCAGTTGGCGTTCCTTTTGAAAAAGTGGATTTACTGGACGTTGAATCGCTTGAAAAATTATTTAACAACTATAAGATTGATGCCATTGTTCACTTTGCAGCGTTCGCTTATGTCGGTGAATCTGTCGAAAATCCCGGGCTTTACTACACAAACAACGTTGCGGGCAGCTTGAATTTAATTAAGGCTGCTCATAAATATGGAGTTCAAAAATTTGTGTTTTCTTCTACGTGCTCACTTTACGGCAATCCGGAAAGAGTTCCGATTTCGGAAGAAGAAACTACTAAGCCGATAAATCCATATGCCAATACAAAATTAATGATTGAAAAAATTCTTTCGGATTTTGAGTCTACCTATAATTCAAAATTTGTGGCTTTGAGATATTTCAATGCAGCCGGCGCCGATCCTTCCGGTGAAATTGGAGAAAGCCACGATCCCGAACCGCATCTTATTCCAATTGTCTTAAAAACCGCTCTCGGTGAAAGTGAAAAAGTTCTTGTTTTCGGAAACGATTATAAAACACCGGATGGAACTTGCATTCGAGATTATATTCACATTAACGATTTAGCCGACGCTCATTTTAAAGCTCTAAATTATTTGGAAAGTGAAAAGAAATCACAGATCATAAATCTTGGTACGGGCAGCGGTAATTCCGTTTTGGAATTAATTGAGCTTTCCAGAAAAATAACCGGTGCAGAAATCAATGCCGAACTAACTGCAAGAAGAGCCGGCGACCCTGCAATCCTTGTTGCCGATAATAGAAAGGCATTCGATTTTTTGGGATGGAAGCCGGTGAATGATCTTACTCAAATATTAACTGATGCTTGGAATTGGCATAAAAATCAAAAATATTAAGAGGACTTTTTGAAAGCAGAAAAAACTTTTATTGATGGATTACTGCTTATTCAACCGTCAATCTTCAATGACGATCGCGGCTATTTTTTTGAAAGTTACAGTGCGTTGAAATATAGAGAATTGGGAATTGAAGCCGATTTTGTTCAAGACAATATTTCAAAAAGTAAGTATGGTACTTTGAGAGGACTCCACTATCAAGTTGGAGATGCCGCTCAGGGTAAACTCTGTTCAGTTATAAAAGGCAAAGTGCTCGACGTGGCGGTTGACATCCGCTTCGGATCGGACACATTCGGCAAACATTTTTCCGCAGAATTATCCGATGAAAATAAAATTCAATTCTGGATCCCGCCCGGTTTTGCTCACGGATTTGTTGTTCTTTCCGATGAAGTTATTTTTCATTACAAGTGCACAAATTTATACAGCAAGAATGATGAAAGGTGCATCGCTTATAATGATAAGGATTTAAATATAGATTGGAAAATTGATTCGCCGATTTTATCGGATAAAGATTTGGTGGGACTTCCATTCGCTCAAATTGAAAAAGATTTTGTTATAAAATTATAATGTTTTAGGAGGAATTGATGAAATTAGCTGTTATCGGAACCGGTTATGTTGGCTTAGTTTCAGGAACGTGTTTCGCTGAAACTGGAAACGATGTTATATGCGTTGATAATAATCCTGAGAAATTAAAAATACTTCAAAACGCGGAAATCCCTATCTACGAACCGGGATTGGACATAATCTTTTTTCGAAATATTGCCCAGAAGAGACTTCACTTTTCAGGAGATTTGAAGGAAGCGGTTCTCAATTCGGAGATAGTTTTTCTTTGCCTTCCAACACCGCAGGACGAAGACGGCTCTGCAGATTTGAAGTACGTTTTCAGCGTTGCCGAAGAAGTTGGAAAAATTCTAAAAGAGAGCGGCGACAAAGAGTTTAAAATTATCGTGAACAAAAGCACAGTTCCCGTTGGCACTTGCAATTCTGTTACTGAAATAATGTTGAAACAAGGGTTAAAGAATTTTGAAGTAGTTTCTAATCCCGAGTTTCTTCGCGAGGGATTTGCTGTTGATGATTTTATGAAACCGGATAGAATTGTTATTGGAGCGCACTCCGAGAATGTATTTAAAAGATTAAAAATTCTTTATGAGCCGTTTTTACGACAAGGTAATCCCATCATCGAGATGAATCCCGAGAGTTCAGAAGTAACTAAATATGCGGCAAATTCTTATTTAGCCATGCGGATTACTTTCATGAATGAACTTGCAAATTTCTGTGAGAAAGTTGGAGCCAACGTTGATCTTGTAAGAAAGGGAATGGGCTCCGACACTAGAATCGGGCAGAGATTTCTTTTCCCGGGTATCGGCTATGGCGGCTCGTGCTTTCCAAAAGATGTGAACGCTTTGATAAAAACTTCAAAAGAATTTGGCTCTGAAATATCTTTACTTACTCTCGTTGACAAAATTAATAAGAATCAGAAAGAGGTGCTTGTTAATAAAGTTTTGAGTCATTTCGATGGAGATATAAAAGGGAAAACTTTTGCTGTTTGGGGATTGGCATTTAAGCCGAACACAGACGATATGCGCGAAGCTCCATCAGTAGTGGTCATAGAAGGGCTCTTGAAAAACGGCGCTTCAGTTAAAGCGTATGACCCGGTGGCAGTAGAAAACGC
>JAHJTX010000016.1 GCA_018829545.1 Bacteroidota bacterium
CTATACAGCGAAAGGAAAAAACCTTTGGTTCTTAACGGCGCGATGGGAAGTCTTCTTCAGCAAAAAGGTTTTATTGAAGATGATGAATTCTGGTCAGCTCGAGCACTATTGGATAATGAAGAAGCTATTCTCGATATTCATCGCGGATATGTAAACTCAGGTGCAGATATTATTACTACGAACACATTTCGGACTAATCCCGCGGCAGTTAAAAGATCATCATTGAACATTACTTCCACTGAGTTAGTTAAAAACGCTTTAAAAATTGCAAAAAATGCAATTGATAAAGATCTGTGTGTTCTTGCCGGCTCGAACGCTCCGGCTGAAGACTGCTATTCAAAAGCAAGAATATTATCATCAAAGGAACTTGAATACAATCATAAGAATCACATCAATCTTCTAATGGAAAATGGAATTGATGTAATTTGGAATGAAACGTTCAGTCACTTTGATGAAATAGAACTGGTGTGTTCAATTTGTTCCGAACAGAATATAGAATTCACTATAAACCTGTACTTAGATAATAATTTGAAATTACTGAACGGAGAGAGTTTGTCTTCCGCGATTAAGCTTATCTCTGAATACAGCCCAACAGCAATCGGGGTAAATTGTATTTCGCCAAATGTATTTTCCAGAATTATACCTAAAATCAGTGAACAGAAATATTGGGGTTATTATTTAAACTGCGGATTAGAACACAGTGAAGCGAATATTATTACGGATGTGAAACCGGATGAGTATTCAATAATTGTAAAAGAATCATTCAATAAAAATCTTTTGTACATCGGTTCATGCTGCGGATCGTATTTTGCGCACACTAAAAAAATTAGAGAAACTGTTGATGAATTTTATCCAAATTAACTCCCCCGCTAAAATAAATATCGGATTGAATATTGTATTAAAGCGTGATGATGGTTTTCACAATCTCGAAACATTGTTTTATCCGCTTGAATTTCTACACGATACAATCACTTTCAAAAAGAGTGAAAAGTTTTCTTTTGTATGCAGCAAACCAGAATTGCAGGATAGTTCTAACTTAATCGTGAAAGCTGTAAAGCTACTTGAACAGAAAACTGAAAAGCGATTTAATGTTGAAATTAATCTTCAAAAGAATATTCCTGTCGGCGGTGGACTCGGAGGCGGAAGTTCGAATGCAGCAGCAGTGCTGTTTGCGATAAATGAATTATTCCAATTGAACCTTACTTATGAGAAGTTGCTGGAATTATCGCTCCAATTAGGTTCTGATGTACCTTTCTTCATAAAAGCTAAACCCGCTATCGGAAAGTCACGCGGAGAAATATTAAGTCATGTTGATTTTAACATTCCCTTCCCCATTTTAATAATCAACCCCCGTATTCATATTTCCACTAGTGAAGCATTTCAAAATATTTTGCCGAAAATGAATCCCCTTAATTATGAGGACGTAAAATTCAATAATGTAAATGAGATAAAATCTTGGCAGGGGTTAATTAGAAATGATTTTGAGGAACATATTTTTTCTAAATACAAAGAGATTGGAAGTATAAAAAATATTCTTTTAGAGAATGGATCTCTCTTTTCTAAAATGACGGGCACCGGCTCAACTGTATTTGGTGTTTTTGAAAATCTTCAAGATGCTGAAAGAATTAAAAAATTGTTTCCGGAAAGTTACTTTAGATTTATAAACCACCATGCAGAGGGGTAAGCACACGCTGTTTATTTTTATCTAACTCCCGCTGAACAAATGGAAGTTTAATCGTCATATTTGTACCAGGTCTTTCTTTAGCGCCGATACCGGAAGGGCTTTTTACATTTATTATTCCGTTATGATGCTGTATAATTTCCTTAACAAGTGAAAGCCCTAAACCGCTTCCTTCCGCTTCGTATCTTCTTGTGTTCGAAGCTCTAAAAAACTGTTTGTAAATGCTGCTAACTTCCTTTTCGGGAATACCTATTCCATCATCAACAACTGAAACGGAAAGATATTTTTGATCGATTGCTAGTTTAATGTCTATTCTTCCGCCGGTCTCGGTGTATTTAATTGAGTTGCCCAGCACGTTCGAAAGCGCAAGTTCAAGAAGCGAAGCCTCACCCTCTACAATTGTATTCTCAACATTCTGCTGCAGAAAATTTATTTTAATTCTTTTCTTATTTGCAGATTCAATATTGTCATCAATTAGCTTTCTAATTATTGTATTTATGTCCACGTCATTCGTAAATGATTCGTTAAGAAGGCGCAATTTGGAAATCTTCAGAATGTTGTTGATTAAGTACAGACTATCGTCGAGACGCGTGCGGACTCTAAGCAGCTTTGTTTCAACAGGCTCAGAAATAGGACCCAAATAATTTTGAAGTATTAAATCGACAAGAGATTCAGCCGCTGTAATAGGACTTTTAATCTCGTGAACAATTCCCATAATGTGCTTTTGTTTCGTTCTTTCCTGCTCATCTAATTTATCCAGCATTTCACGAAGCTGACCTTCTCTTTTTAATAGATTTCCTGCTATTCTATTCGCAAGAATTACGGTCATCAGCATTAAAAAAGAGAAAACTAAAACAAAAACTATATTGTAATTAAGATTGTGCGCAATCGGGGATAAATATAATCCTGAAATGTAGTGACTCTCTAAAGCACCGATATACTGATAGTAAATAAGTGAAGAATAGATGGAAATGATTAGTCCGCAAATAACATATACCAGATAATTGGGAAGAATCAAACTTCCAATAACCATATGAAAAATAAAAAACACATTGAGCGGAGAAAATATTGTGCCCGTATAATAAACCAGTAACATCAGCGCCGTAAGATCGAGTAGCATTTGAATGAGAGAAAGGTGCATGCAGTTAAATGAATCAGGATTGCAGCCTATTTTTAATCTAATTGCATGAATTAACGAATTATAAATTAGGATAGACAGCGCAATCATTAGGAGCGCATTTACTTGCTGATCGGTAAAATAGAAGTCCATTAAATATTGCCCAACAAAAACAAATCCAATTAAAACTAGAACCGCTGCGTATCTAAGTTTTATAAACCAAAGATTTCTTCGTCGGATAGTATTCCAAAATTCATCGTAATTATGTGCCCATTTGGGTACTAAAGAGATCATGTAATGTCATCCACAAAATTCAACAATTCGCTTTAGTTGGAACACAGTCAATATAAATAACTGATTCGCAATAAACAACGCTATCAAAATAAAGCTCTTAATTCAAAAATTGAAAAATTAGTAACTCACCTTACGAAAAAAGTTTGAAAATTATATTGTAGATCGAAGCGAAGCTTCGATAAAATGCTTGTTTTTTACGATCCCGATAAATTTCGGGATCGTGCTACAAGTTCTGCGTAGGGTGACTTAGCAAGATGTGACGCGGTTTTACCCGCGCCACAGAAATTAGTTCTTGTACTAAGCGATGTATTTACCGCGTTTTGTATAATGAGTATGCAGTAATTCATGAGATAAATGTCCGCACGGACCGTCCTTCAAGAATTCTTCATATATTCTAAGAACGTGTTTGTTCTCATGAGATTTTCTTACATCCAGGGATTCATCTTCGGAGTAAATTGCTTTGGCGCGAGCTTTTCTGATTTCCGGACTCGTAGGAATAGGCTGCCCGCCGCCGCCGATACATCCGCCCGGACACGCCATAAATTCAATGAAATGACATTCGCTGAACTTGCCGCCGGCTTTTATATCTTCCATAATTTTTTTAGCGTTTGCAGTACCGTGTGCAACTGCGATTTTCAGCGTTGCTCCTTTTAGCCAATCCCAGTTTGGCACGAGATGTTTAATCAAATCCGGAACGGGACCAACTTTATCGCCAATAGGAATTTCTGCATATTTAACTCCTTCAAATCCGCGGACTACTTCAACATTTGCGTTCTTGAAAACGTCCTCAACTTTAACGCCGAGAACAAATTCAACTACGGTTCTAATTGCGGCTTCCATAACCCCGCCCGTAGCGCCGAATATTAGTCCTGCTCCGGACGCATCACCAAAAGGACTATCAAAACTATCTTTGGGAAGTTCCGGCAGATGAATTCCTGCTTCTTTAATCATCTTTGCCAATTCTCTCGTTGTTAATCCGTAATCAACATCTTTGTAGCCGGAGTCATTCATTTCCGGTCTGTTGCATTCATATTTTTTTGCTGAGCATGGCATAACCGCAACGGAAACTATATCCTTAGGATCAATACCTTTCTGCTTTGCATAATATGTTTTGAACAATGTACCGAACATCTGCTGCGGTGATTTTGCGGAACTTAAATTGTCGATGTATTCCGGATAAAAGTGTTCAAGATATTTTACCCATCCAGGCGAGCAAGAAGTGAACTGAGGTAACGATACCGAAGGATCTTGATTGACAAGCGCCTTAAATAAGCGGATGATTAATTCTGTGCCTTCTTCAATAATTGTTAAATCGGCAGTGAAGTTGGTATCGAAGACGCCATCAAAACCAATGCGTTTAAGCGCAGTGTTTAGTTGACCTGTCATTGAATGACCTGCTTCTAACCCAAATTCTTCACCAATTGCAGCGCGCGGAGAAGGAGCAGTTTGAATAACCACATGCTTTTTAGGATCATCAATCGAATTCCAAATTGCATCCGACGGATCGTTTGCTCTTAGAGCGCCAGTGGGGCAGCGATTTATACATTGACCGCAGTTAATGCAAATAACACCCGCCAATGGTCTATCCATAAATGTGCTTATTGTAGTTTCATCGCCTTTATATGTAGCTTCCAAAACTCCTACTTCCTGTAAATCAATGCAAGTTCTAACGCATCTTTTACACAGCACACATTTGTCCATATCTCGCAAAACGGAGAATGATGATTTATCTATCACGTGTTTTGGTTCTTTGATATGACCAAAAGTGAATTCTTCAATTCCATATTCTTTTGAAAGAGATTGCAGCTCGCATTTGCTGTTACGAACGCATGAATAACATTCGCCGTAATGCTCACTTAACAACAAATCAAGAATATGCTTTCTTGCTTTGCGAACCATTGGAGTTGAAGTTTTAATTTTCATTCTTGCTGTGATTGGATAAGCGCAGGATGCTTGTAGTGTTCTCATTCCTTCAACTTCCACAACACACAAACGGCATACTCCTGCAACGCATAAATCCGGATGATGGCAGAGAGTTGGAATGTGAATATTGTTTTGCTGACATGCTTCTAAAATTGTTGTGCCGAGAGGTACTGTAACCTTTTTTTCATTAATTTCAATTGCAATGGTTCCGCCGATTGTAGTTATATCCTCTGGCTTTTCCACAATGTGCGCTTTTTGACTAACCGGCGCTCTTAACGTTTTTTTATTTTTCATGTTTTCCTCCGTTTCTGCCGTTGAATATTTCTTCACTAAAATTCTCTAGTATTGATAAAAATGAATTTGGACTTGATTGACCCAAACCGCATTTGGAAGAAACCTGCATGGTTTTACCCAGCTCTTTTAATTTATTTATGTAATTGAAAGTGAACGTTTTATCCTCAATCATTTCAACGCCTTCAAGAAGTTTTACGTTGCCTATTCTGCAAGGCGTACATTGCCCGCAGCTTTCTTCAACAAAAAATTCCATGAAATTTTTAAGAACCTTTACCATATCTCTCGATTCGTTAAAAATAATAATGCTTCCGCCTGTTGAAATATCTTCGTAGGCAAGAGTTCTTTCGAATTGAGATTTTGGAAAGCACACGCCCGAAGCTCCGCCAACTTGAACTGCTTTGGTCTTTTCTGCTTCGACTAATTTTAGTAGTTCAGATATTTTTGTTCCCCAAGGGAGTTCATAAACGCCCGGTTTTTTACAATCACCTGAAACAGAGAATAGTTTTGATCCTGATGATTTATTTGTTCCGTATGTTTTATACCATTCCCCTCCTTTGGTAACTATTTGCGAAACGGCTGCGAGTGTCTCAACATTATTTACCGTGGTAGGTTTGTTTTTGTATCCCGTGCTTACCGGAAATGGCGGACGGTTGCGCGCTTCGCCTCTCTGTCCCTCCAAAGATTCGATCAATGCCGTTTCCTCGCCGCAAATATAAGCCCCGGAACCTAAACGAATTTGAATATCGAAATCGAATCCTTCTTTTCCACAAATACTTTTACCGAGTAATTGATCTTGTTTCATTTCGGATAGATAATCATGCAATGACTTCAACATATATTCGTATTCACCGCGTAAGTACAAAAACCCAACTTTTGCTCCAATAGTTTTACCGGCTACTACCATTCCTTCAAAAACAAGCTTAGGGTATTCTAACAGTAGTACTCTGTCTTTAAATGTACCCGGTTCTCCTTCATCTGCATTACAAATCACATATTTCTCATCACTCTTTGCGGCTGCGGTTAGCATCCATTTTGTTGATGTAGGAAAACCCGCGCCTCCTCTTCCTTTTAAACTGGAGATTTTTATTTCGCCTAAAATATCTTCGCGAGACATTTCGGCTGCTTTTTTTACAGCTTCGCCTCTCTCATATTCTGAAAAAATAACACTGCCGACTCTATTTGTTTTTTCATTTTCCATATCTACACCTCACCTAAAATTTCAACAGCTTTTTCGGGAGTTAAATACGAATACACTTTGTCATTTATCAACATAGCCGGACCTTGATCACACATACCTAAGCAGTTGGCATATTCAAGTGTAATTCTATTGTCTTTTGTTGTCCCACCGAACTTAATTCCTAATTCCCTTTCGATTGCTTCAGCCACAGCTTTTTTGCCTTGTAAATCACAAGTAATTGTCTGGCATAAACGTACAATATTCCTTCCCATTGGTTTTGAATATAGAAACGAATAAAAAGAAATAACGCCGTAAACTTCAACCGGATGAATATCCAGAACTCTCGCTATTTCCTGTTGCGCATAATCGGAAATATAACTGTGCTTTCTTTGAACATCTTGTAAAATAGGAAGTAATGATGCTCTATCATTCCCATAATGCGCAACTAACTCTTCAATTTCTTCTGTGAGGGAATTTTTTTCAACGACTAGCATATTATTTCCCCTCTGTATTTTTTCTTAAAAGGTTTGCGACCTTCTCTGAAAGTTGATCTGGAGAAATAGGTTTTTCAACGAATTCATCAACCGGAACCATTTCACCGGCGCCGTATTCAAAGCCGATAGTTTTTGACACCGATGTGTACATTAAAATTGGAGTTTTAACTCCTTCTCTTCTTAATCGCTGCGCTAAGAAAAATCCGTCATCCGGCTCGTCCATCATAACATCCAAAATTATTAATTCCGGATTTCTGTCCTTTACTAAACTGAAACCGTCTTCCAGATTATTTGCAGAAATTACTTTGTGCCCTTTAGAGGACAACACTAAAGTGCTTGCTTCGATGATATCTGGATCATCGTCGATAATTGCAATTAATGACATTTTGTTTCTCCTGGTATAATCGTTATTGTTTATTGGTATTTATAAGTAATTTAACTGTAAAAGTCGTGCCTTCACCAAATTCATTTTCAACGGTTTTTTTCGCGTGATAGCTTTACTTGATGCGACATTTGGACCGCACAAATAATTGATTGCAATATTTTTTCAATTTATATGCCAACAAATGTTGAGCTAGTAATCGCTAAATAAGGGTCTTATCTATCTAAAAATATATTTTTATTCTTATCTTCAAGAAATTGAAACTTAATTTTCCAAAAAATGGAATCATGAAGGGTGAAAGCACTTATAAAATGATGGGATAATTTGAGGATTTAGAAAAGAATTATTTCAATAGAAGTGTATAAAGTAAGATTTTATAGAGAGGAATCACACTCCGCTCTAGTTACTATTTAAGAGTCCACTGCAAAAAGGCTATTTATTCAATTTTGAGAGAGAATATTAAACCGTTGAAACGGTTCGCAAATTCTCTAAGTTGTTATTAACCCACGACTTAAGTCGTGGGTTAATTTCGAATCAGTTGTGCTTCTTTTAACCGTTTTAACGGTTTATTTGCTTTTTGGAGTAGACTCATTTAAGCTTTTCATTAATGTCTTCATTTTTTTTCATTGAATCTTGAGCCATGTTTAATTTGTACTTTACAAATTTTTCAGATAAATCAGAATCAATTAAAGCAATAATTTGAACTGCTAACAATGCGGCGTTTTTTGCTCCATCTATTGCAACCGTAGCGACAGGAACACCGCTTGGCATTTGAACAATTGATAACAGTGAATCCATTCCGTCGAGACTATTGGACTTAATTGGAACTCCGATCACAGGCAGAATTGTGTGACCGGCAGTAACTCCTGGTAGATGTGCAGCGCCGCCTGCTGCTGCAATTATAACTTTAAGCCCCCTAGCTTTGGCTGTTTTCGCATAATCTGCGTGCTCATCGGGCGTTCTGTGAGCTGAAAGGATTTTTACTTCGCAATTGATTCCAAATTCCTTGCAAACATCCACTGCTCCCTTCATTATTGGAAGGTCTGAGTCGCTGCCCATTATAATACCGATTTGAGGATTTCCAGTCATTTATATTGCGTCCTTTGATTTTAATGTTGGAGCAAAGATAGCTCATTATTAAAAATTATGAAAGTTTACCGAGTGAAATTATCTTGGAATATACGTTTTGACCGGAAGTATTTATTAAGTCACCTTACGCAGAACTTATAGCACGATCCCGAAATTTATCGGGATCGTAAAAAACAAGCATTTTATCGAAGCTTCGCTTCGAACTACAATATAATTTTCAAACTTTTGCGTAAGATGAGTTACTAAAATAGTTGAGCCACGCTTGGATAGCATGGCTGCCAATTTTAATTACGCGATCGAATTGAAGCAGCGCCCGAAATGTCTTTTCTAATTCTAGGATTACCTTTAAATTCTACACTTGACGCTCCGGAAAGGTCTGCGTTCAATTCTTCTTTAGCATAAATTTCTGCGCTTGAGGCTCCACTGAGATCGACAATTACTTTATCTGCCGCTAACTTATATGCTGCTAACGAAGATGCTCCGGAGAGATCAACAGTCATTTTGTTAGTTTTGCCTTCAAGTTCTAATCTTGATGCGCCGCTAATATCAACATTAAATCTTTCAGAATCGATTCCCCTCACAAAAATGGTATTAGCGCCGGAGGATTCTACCGATTCAAGATATGGAGTTGAGACAGTTACTTTAATTCTATTTTTTGGATTAAGACTTTTTCTGCTATCAATTATAAGCGTATTCCCTTTTACTTTAGTTATAATGTAGGGTAGAATATTATCATCAGTTGTTATTTCTAATTTGGGTTCTCCCCCCACCTGTATTTTTACAATAAAAGCGCCGGAAATACTTAACTCAGAAAAATCACTTATTGAACGTTTTTCTGTTTTCAAATCTCCGCTGCCTCTAACACCCCATGTTCTGCATCCGAAAGTTAAGAGGACAATTAGTGATAGTGCAAAATATTTTTTCAACATAACTTCTCCGCGTAAATTTGTGTTTTTAGACGCCTTTGTATCTGAATGGTTTCAAACTCTACAATTTTATTTTTTATGGAAAATATTCTATGGAAGATAAATGAAAAAAATAAAATTTTTATTTATCTTAGCAGTGAGATGATAGGTAATCAGAATGAAATATTTATTCCTGCCAAAAATAATAATTAAGAGGGTTCACTGTGAATCAAATTGAATTAAACAAACTACAAGCCGATGCTTATGACCACCTTTGGAACGGTAGATATCGATTAGCATTAAAAACAGCTAAGGAACTTTATCAGGAAAAACCAGAAGATAGCGAAGCAGTTATTTGTCTTGCCTGGGCTCACCTCGAAAATGGCAATCCATTAAAAGCTATGGATTATGCAAATCTTGCAGTTGAATTGAGCAGCGAATCTACAAGAACACATTTATGCCGTGGATATGTCTTGATGAGGCTTTCGATTTTTGAGGGAGCGATCAACGATCTTGAAAAATCTATTACCGAGCAGCAATCGCTGCTTGCCTGGTCATATTTGAATAAAGCAAGAGCGTATGCCGGTTTAAAAAATTTCAAAGATGCAAAAAGTTCTTACGATAGGTGCATTTCTATTAATGAGGGGAAAAACGAAGCGTGGAAGAATTTAGAAAAATATTATACAACTGTGATTGACATTTCTGGAAATGAAGATTCAATTGACAAGATGAATATTCCAGAATATTTGGATTTAGCAAAGGATGCCTTCAAAGATAAAGAAACATGGTTTGCCAATTATCTATCGAAATTAATTTTAAAAGAACCTGAATTTAAGAGTTATCACGAACTTGCTCATCTTCTTGAATTGGAGGCAATGATTCATCTTTTCCAATTCCGTCCGGCAATGAAAAAAGCAGAAGAAATAAAAAGTGATTTTAAAAAGAATAAGAAATTCAATCAGCTTCTTACAACCCTTGAAAAAATGAAGGAAGAAGAAACTGAGGAGGAGGAAGCTCCTAAAAAAGATTCTGATAAGCTATTTACCGTCGAGCGTCCAGCGTCAAAAGCAACTTCAAAAAAATCAGCACAGGATTCTAGTTCAATTCCAAAGAAATTTGATGTTGTGTATCATCCAAATGATCATGCTGATGTTTTTTCTGCAAAGATGTTCGATTCTGACGAAGCCGCCGCCATGGGCGAAAGGACTTTCTATTCACAATTCGATCTTAATAGAATTAAGGAAGTTGGAGTAGAAATTATTTTCAGTAACCCGAATTTTAGAATTCAGAATAAAGTATTCACATGCGCTGCTGTTTGGTACTTAAACGATTTTGAAATTCATCGGCATACATTTTCGTTAAAAGTTGATCAAGACTGGGATTCCATTGTATTCACACAAGCATGCGGAAGCAAAGAAAGCATCAATTGGTCAATGGGTCAGTCACACGTAGAAATTTTTATTGAAGGATTTAAAGTTGCCGATAAATGGTTTTTCGTAGATACTGAATCCATTAAGGATTCAGAGGATTTCGATGCTCCTGCATTCGAACCCGAAGACAAAGGGTCCAAAGAATCTTCTTCAAATCAAAAATCTGACAAGAAAGAGACAAAGAAAGAAGAAAAAGTTGAAGAGAAACCCGTCCGCAGTTTAGAGGAACTATTGGAAGAACTAGATTCCTATGTGGGCTTGAATAGTGTAAAAAAGGCAATCAGAGATTTTATTGATTTTCTAGAATTTCAAAGGGAAAGAAAAAAACGCGGCTTAAAATCTACAGAGGGATTATCGATCAACGCTGTTTTTACCGGAAACCCCGGTACGGGAAAAACAACCATTGCGCGAATGTTGGGTGAGATATTTAAATCAATGGAGATTGTACCAAAAGGTCACGTTGTTGAAGTTGACAGAGCCGCTCTGGTTGGTCAATACGTCGGAGAAACTGCTCAGAAAACCGAGCAAATAATTGAAGACGCCATGGGTGGAATTTTGTTCATCGATGAAGCTTACACATTAGTAAAAAAAGGCGGACAGGATTTCGGTCAAGAAGCAATCGACGTTCTTCTAAAACGCATGGAAGATAAAAAGGGAGATTTCTGTGTAATCGCTGCAGGCTATCCCGAGGAGATGGAAACATTTCTAACTTCAAATCCAGGAATGAAATCAAGATTTAACCATACATTTAATTTTGAGGACTACTCCCCTGAGGAACTCATCGATATATTCCAACGCTATCTTAAAAAGGAAGAGTATTCTATTGATGAAGGCGCAGAGACAGCGCTAAATAAAGAATTTACTAATCTTTACCGCAAACGTGATCAAACTTTTGGTAACGCAAGACTTGTTAGGCAAACTTTTGAATCAGCCAAACTTCAATTGAGCCGGCGAGTTTCAAAACTTTCTGATGAAGAAAAAACCGATGAGGCAATGGCAACTATTATTGAAGATGATATTAATGCAATTCTAAAAACTGAAGAGGCAAAAGACGTAAGACTTACGATTAACGATGAATCCTTACAAGAAGCTCTTGATGAATTAAATAAATTGACCGGTCTTACTTCCGTTAAAAATGATATAAAGGATATGGTAAAACTTGTGAGATATTTCCTTGAACAAGGAGAAGACGTTAAAGATAAGTTTGGACAGCACATCCTCTTCCTCGGCAGCCCAGGAACAGGAAAAACAACTGCCGCCCGAATATTGAGCAAAATTTTCTCTGCACTCACCATTTTACCCAAGGGGCATTTAATTGAGACTGATAGACAGGGATTAGTTGCAAGTCATATTGGCGGGACTGCAGAAAAAACTACAAAGATGATTGATAAATCTTTTGGAGGCACTTTATTTATTGATGAGGCATACACATTAGCTTCTAAGGGTGGCAGCGGTTCGGATTTTGGCAAAGAAGCCGTTGATACACTTCTGAAACGAATGGAAGACGATCGAGGAAAGTTCATTTGCATCGCAGCCGGTTATACTGAAGAAATGAAAGGATTCATCGAGACAAATCCCGGCATTCAATCAAGATTCACAAAATCATTTATGTTTGAGGATTATACTCCCGACGAATTAATTGAAATTACCAAAAGAATGCTTAAAAGCAAGAAGATTGAACTCGATGAAAAAGCACGCGAAGCGTTGATGAAGCACTTCAATGAAATTTACCGTACGAGAGATAAAAATTTCGGCAATGCGCGAATTGTAAGGAGTATAATTGAGAAAGGAACTCAAAAAAGAATACTTCGTCTCGCGGATTTGACAAAAGATGAACGTAAGGAAGATGAAGTTCAAAAACTGATGCTTGAGGATTTATCCGATACATTGAAGAAAGCTGATGAAGGAAAAGCCTACGAAATTAAGGGCGACCCTGAAAAACTTGAGAAGCTGATGAAGGAATTAGGCTCTTTAACCGGATTGGATAGCGTAAAGCAAAGCGTGGAAAAATTAATCAGTAGTTTAAAAGTAGCTCAGTTGAGAAAAGATCGCGGATTGAAGGTTATTGAAAAACCTCTTCACGCAATATTTGTCGGCAATCCCGGAACAGGGAAAACGACTGTTGCCCGATTGATGAGCAAAATTTACCGTGAACTTGGTCTACTTGAAAAAGGTCATCTTGTTGAAGTTGACCGAGCTGCGCTGGTTGCGGGATATCAAGGACAGACAGCCACAAAAACAGACAAAGTAATCGAACAGGCTCTTGGTGGCACATTATTTATAGACGAAGCCTATACCCTTTCCAGAGGCGGTAATGATTTTGGGCAGGAAGCAATTGATACTCTATTAAAAAGAATGGAGGATTACAGAGGAAAATTCATCGTTATTGTTGCCGGTTACACAAATGAAATGAAGCAATTCGTTGAATCTAATCCCGGACTTCAATCAAGATTTACCAACGAATTTGTATTTGAAGATTATGAACCAAGAATGCTTTTGAGCATCGCAAACGAAATTTCGGAACAGAATGGGTATAGACTTGACGAAGGCGCCCTGCAATTATTGATGGAATTTTTCGATAAGCTCTACGCTAACCGCGATAATAATTTCGGAAATGCAAGAACGGCTAGAAATATTTTATATAAAGCAATCAGTTATCAAGAGCAAAGGATTTCTTTGAATCCCAATGCGGAAGAGCTTGATTTAACTACTATCACGTTTGAGGATGTTGGCAAATTGACTGAGGGCGATGCATAAATTCCCTATTGATGTTTAAATATGAACTTAAATTCTAGGCGGACTGATAAAATTTATTTGCCCGCACATTTTGTCACTTTTTTTTGTATTTGTAAACTTTTTGGCTTTTATTACTGTTCTATATTTTTTAAGTCTAAAGATATTGGATGAATTATTTCATATCTTAGAACGTTTCTGATATTAAAACGAATTTTCAATTAATAATAATTTTAAAATAAATGGAGGATTGATATGTATAACGCAGAAGACATTCTAAAAGAAAAATCAAGAGAAATGATTTGCGTTTCACCGGAGGTAACTCTTGCCGAAGCACTAGCAGTCATGCTCGAAAATAAAATTGGAGCAATTTTAGTTAAAGAAAATGAAGACATTGTGGGTATTTGGACAGAGCGCGACCTAATGAAAAACGTAACTGAAGACGGATTTCACACAAAGACGTCCCAAATAAAAAATTTTATGACAAAAACTTTGTTTTCTGCTCCTCATGATGTTTCGCTGTTTTCTTTGCTTGACATGTTTTTGGGAAAGCGCCTCAGACATTTACTTATAAAAAAAGAAAATAAGTACATCGGATTAATTTCTACCGGTGACGTTATTAAAACCAGCCTCAACGAAAAATCGCGTGAGTTGGACGAATTGAACGAAAAATACAACTGGGATTATTACGAAAATTGGAAGTTCCAAAAGAAATAAATATGTTTGCACCTTTTGATTTCAATTCCACTTTCCGGAGAACTTGTATTTATGCCTAATGCTGTTGTTGATTCAGAGTATGGACCTGATGTTAAAGTCTTTGATAACGGAGTTAAAAAATATTTTATAATCGGCACCGCACATATTTCTAAGAAGTCTGCCAATTTGGTTAGAACTGTTATTGAAAAAGAAAAACCCGACAGAGTTTGTATTGAATTAGATTCTCAAAGGTATAAAGCGCTTTCCGAAAAAAAGAAGTGGGATTCTCTTACATTAAAAGAAGTAATGAAGCAGAAGCAGTTAAGCACTCTTCTGATCAATATTTTATTATCATCCTATCAAAAAAAACTCGGTGAAAAACTAGGTGTCATCCCGGGTATTGAATTACTTGAAGCGGCGAACACCGCTAAAGAACTTTCCATTCCAATTGAACTATGCGACCGCGATGTAAGAATAACCCTTAAGCGGGCTTGGAACTTTATGAGTTTCTGGAATAAGCTAAAATTTCTTACGGTTAGTCTCGCAGGACTTTTTGAGCAAGAAGAAATCACCGAAGCTAAACTCGAAGAAATTAAAGAAACTGACGTTCTAAACGAGTTGATGGCTCAATTGGGTAAATCACTTCCAATATTGAAAACCGTTCTGATTGACGAACGCGATAGTTACTTAACCACAAAAATGAAAGCAGCCGAAGGAGAAGTAATTGTTTCCGTAGTTGGCGCCGGGCACGTTAAAGGCATCTGCAATAAATTAATTGAAAACGAAGAAATTGATCTAAAAGAAATTGAAAAGATTCCTCCTCCGCCAATTACAGGAAAAATAATCGGCTGGGGAATTCCATTAATAATTGTCGCATCTATAATATTCATCGGCTTAACAAAAGGATTTGACGAAGCGGGCAGCAATGTAATCTATTGGATTCTTGCAAACGGAATTCCGAGTGCAATTGGAACCTTACTAGCCTTAGGTCATCCAATCACAATCATCACAGCTTTTCTTGCCGCCCCGCTCACGAGTCTTACGCCCGTAATTGGCGCCGGTTATGTTGCAGCTTTTATACAGTTATACTTCGCACCGCCGGTTGTAAAGGAATTTGAAACCGTAAGCGAGGATATAGGCAAGTTCGGAATGTGGTGGAAAAATAAGCTGCTTAAAATTCTTCTCGTATTTATTCTAAGCGGATTGGGCAGTGTTATTGGCACTTACGTCGGCGCTTATGAGATTATTTCAAATATTTTCTGAGTAAAAATAAACTAAATCATCTCCGATAATAATTCTTTTCTTGGTTGAGCAATAACAACTTTATTAACCAATAATCCTTTATCTGCAATCAATTTTGCTCCGGAATCAACTGCGCTTCTTACCGCAGCGACTTCACCGGTTAAAGTGCAAAAAGCTTTGCCGCCAAGAGCCATTGCTAACCTAATTTCAATCAATCGTACATTTGCTGATTTAACTGCCGCATCTGCTCCTTCAATTAAAGAGGCAACAGAAAAGGATTCAATGATTCCTAACGCTTCCAATTCACCGACTTGGGAGTGACCTGCTAACGCCGGGAAAATATCCGGATGAACATTTGGAATCACGAATGTATCGATAATGGCAAAATCTAGAGTGTTCACAGCAGCATCAACTGAAGTTTGAACCGCTGCTACTTCCCCGCCGATTAAAACCATGTATTTGCCGGAACATATTGTTCTTGAGAGAACCAGCTCAACTTCCGAAGTTTTCAGCATTATGTCAGCAGCTTGCATTCCCGCAGCGATGCTCGTTAATTCTATTAGTCCTAATGAGTTCATTTTCATGATTTATCCGTTCTCTTTATCTTACAATTTTAATATGACTGCCTGTAATTTCTTCAACTGTGCCGTTAATCGAAGAATGAATATTTGCTCCTAATTCACTTTCATTTACCGATGCAATTAATTGTCCCTTCTTTACAAATTCACCCTTGGCAACTGCTGAATCTGCAGATTTGCCGGTGTGTTGTTTTAAAAGAATTGTGACTTCTTTAGGTTCGAAATCAATATTTTCAAAAGGAGTCGGGGCATTGTATTGCAACACATTTAATCTTTTCATCAATTGTTTTAGCGGAACTCTTCTTCCCTCTTTGATTGGATGAACTTTTACAGGTTTTGGCTGTTCGTATTTAATTCCGAGTTTACGCATTTCAACCTTACCTTGATCACATGCTTCCCGCGGATATAAATCCTCAGGACAAGAATACAACGAGCACAAACCGCACGAACAGCATAAATCTGCATATTGATTCCATACCTCTGAACCGCTTGCAGAGAATGACAGAGTTCTCATTACTTTATGCGGCTGAACATCATATCCAAGCAGATAACGCGGGCAGAATTCCGTGCAATAGCTGCACTGATCGCAAGCTGATTTACCAATTCTGTTCATGTCTTGCACAGGTCTTTCCATTCTTTGAACCAAATAATGATCTTTTGGAAGAACAATAATGCCCGCAGTAGTTTTAGTTACAACCTCGTTCAAATCGAAAGTTAATTTGCCCATTAAGATTCCGCTAACAAATACTGCAAAATCTTTTAATTTTGTTCCGCCGGCAAGTTCAATCAATTCACCGATGGAAATACCAACCGGCGCAAAAAATGTTTTTGGATTTTTTACTGCGCCCGTTACGCACACAAATTTCTCTGTTACCGGAATTCCTTTAACAGCATTGGAAATATTATAGAACGTTTCCACATTATTTACAACGCACCCAATCTGCAAAGGTATACCATGCGCTGGAATCAGTCTTCCGGTAGCGGCATAAACTAATTCATATTCATCTCCGGATGGATAATAATCCCCGAGAAGACTAAGCTCAATACGTGAATCATGTATTTCATTTTCAACTTTCTCAATGGCTTTTACATTTTTTTCTTTTATTCCAAAATATCCTTTCTTTGCAGAAGTTGAATCCAACATTAAATTCATTCCCTCAACAATCTGAGGCGCAAAGTTTTTCATTAATTCAACGTCTTTGTGAATCAACGGCTCGCACTCAGCTCCGTTTGCGAGAACAAACTCAACCTTGGATTTTGCCTTAACCTGTGTCGGGAAGCCCGCGCCGCCTGCTCCAACAACTCCAGCGTCGAATATTCTTTTTGATAATTCCACTACCTTTTCCGTTTGATTACGACTACTGTTTTATCGTCCTGATATTTGCTGTTCACAGTCGCAAATTTATTAACACTTTCAATTACAAGGTAACAAATTTCTTTTGGAGATAATTGAGAATTCTTTTTTATTAATTCCATTAATTTCTGTTCACCGTAAAATTCGAATTTTTCATTTGCCGCTTCAACAATTCCATCAGTGAATATTACAAGCAAATCACCCGCAGAAAAATTGATGCTGTCTGTTTCATACTTGGAATTCGGCGCTGGTCCTAGCAAAGGACCAGTAGGCTCTAAGAATGAAATAGATTTTGCTGCAGAAGAATAAAATATCGGCGGATTGTGACCTGCATTAGCGTAAAGAAACAACCCCTTTTTATCATTCGATATTTCACCGTAAAATAATGTTGTAAATCTGTCGTCACTAAATATTTTGTTTATCAAATTATTTAAGCGGAACATCATTGGCGAAATTTTCATTTGAAATGTAGACGCCATCCTGATCGCGCCGGAAATATACATCGCTTCTGCTGCCGCGCTTATTCCTTTTGAAGCAGCGTCTCCAACCGTAATTCCTAATCTTTCTTCATCGTTGCCTATTTGAAGATAATCGAAATAATCTCCGCCTAAAATTTCTGCGGGTAAAGTTACTCCAAAGATTTCATAATTCTGAAAAGTATACTCGTGCTCAGGTAGAATTGATTTCTGCAATTCCTTTGCTTTATCCAAATCTGCGATTAAATATTTTCGGGAAGCAGAAATTCTTCTTTCACTAATTTTTGATGTGAGCAGCGTAGCAACAATATTTAATGTATACCGCAATTCATCGCCAACGGAATCGGAATTAAACGCAATCAAATATTCATAATAAGATTGATCATTATATTTTATTTTAGTGGCAACACCCGAAGCCGAATACTTAAATATTCCTTTCTTACGAAGTTCCTCATTTGTTTCGTTTGCGAGAATAGTTCTCTGGCGTGTAATTTCGTTAAATATTGGATAATCTTTTAGTTTGAGCACGAAGTCCCATTTTATTTTGGGAACGTTTCCTGTTTGAAAAATGAGCTTGTACCCTTTTACGTTAAGATCGAGTTTCCATAATCGCCCGCCGGTTACATTAACCTGTTCGTTTGCAACAATTTGTTGAAGTATTTCAACTAGAAGTTCTTTTTCGGAAGCAAAAGATTTTGACGCAACTGTTTCGAGAGTTCTGTAGAGTTTTTTCTGTATCATAAATTTTACGTGTCTGCCTAAATCCTTTTCAAGAATTAATTATTTAGTGTAAAAATCCAGTACTTCTTTTAATGCTTCGATTGAGACTTGATTGAAAGAATCTACCTTTAAACTTCTCATCAAACTGTCGTACGTTGAGCGGTAAACGCCTTTTGTCACATATCCGGCGCCTTCAAAAACGCCGATATTATTTTTGTATTCTTCACTATCAGGAGTGGGAATCGGGGTACCTTCCTTAATGAGGTGTTTCCATTTTTTCTCAAAATTTACGAGCGTGGTAATATTTTTCTCCCAAGGTTCAACACTGCTGGAATAATAATCATGATAAGTTGGATCGTCGCCATACTCATCTGCTAATCCGGCAAGACCGTGCGCAAATTCGTGGATGAAGACCTTCTCAGCAGCCGGATGTTTTGATGAAGTCATTGAGTAATAATTGTAAATTGCGCCGCCGCCGTATTTTGGCGTGTTCACTAAAATCATAATCTGATCGTACGGAGCGTTCGAAGCTGCATCACGAACTGATTTAACATCCTGCGTCATTAAATATCTTTCGCTGTCAAAAGTATAAAAAGATGAATTTAGTACAGTTGACTTCCAGACTGAATCACCTGGGATATCTGTGCCACTCTCTTTCGAAGGAGCAAGCACGCCCCAAACATTTATTTTGTTACGATAATTTGAGAATGGTTCGTATTTAAAAATGTACTCTGAGAAAATCTTACAATCCTCTTTGAATAAATTTATTTCATCTTGGGAATATCCTTCCGGAAGAAATACAATATCAAGTTTCTCGGAACTGTCGCCAGATTTATGAACTTCTACGATTTCATGCTTCATTTTTTTTTCTTTGGAAATAAAGTAGTCTTTCGGATTGATTTTAGTCTCATAGATTACGTCAAACGAACCTATTTTACTTCTTTTAAGAATTTCTAATTTCACATCTCTTTTGGGAAATGGGAAAACCACCGTTTCGTTGAAAACTCTTTTATGATGTTTTGCTTCTTCCGTTGACTGCCATTCCTGGAATAGACTCCCAAATCCTCTGGAATAAATCAATTCGCCGGAAAGCTGATCATATATTTTGAAAGAGAAATTCCCAAGATTTAACGTATCAACCAAATTATTTTTTGATCCGCCCCAATATGGTTCTTCAATCAATTCATCAAAAATAATTTCTTCAGTAGTGTTCGTTCCTGTGTGAATATAATCGAACCTAAGCGTTTTTTCTTCAAAGTAATCTTGAAAGTTAATCTGCGAAAAAATGATATTCGTAAACGAGAACATTAAGATTAACATTGAAATCTTTCTCATAATAAATCCTTCTATTTGCTTTATAAATAATAGAAATCCTGTACAAAGATAATTTTTGATCCATTCAAATCAAATTATTGATCAATACACCATTGCGTAAAAAAGAAAAGGCGAACATTTCTATTCACCTTTTCCACAATCACATTTCCGAAGTTAAATACTACTCAATACTTTCTGTCTCCGTTGAATCTTCTGCCGCTTTTGCAGCCGCCTCAAGGTCCTTGCTTACTTCGTCCGTCAAGAAATACAATTCTTCTGTTTCAGCTTTATGCTTAACTAAAATTTTATGCCCTTCTTTAATGTGTCCTAAAAGCATTTCTTCCGCAAGATTATCTTCAACGTATTTTTGAATTGCGCGCTTAAGCGGTCTTGCCCCAAACTTAGGATCAAAGCCTTTCTCCGCAAGAAACAATTCAGCAGAGGCATCCAGTTCAATCGTCATTTTATTTTCTTTAATATTCTTGACCAGTTCAGCCATCTCAATTTTGATGATCTTTTTGATATCCTCTACTTCAAGATTTCTGAAAACGATTGTCTCATCAATACGATTCAAAAATTCCGGATTGAATAAATGCTTCATCGCGTCAACCACAGTATTCTTGAGATTCGTATATTTATTCATCGTCGAAACTTCGCTGAAACCATAACCGCCCGTATCCCGAATATCTTTTGTGCCAATATTGGAAGTCATTATAATAATTGTGTTTTTAAAATCTACTCTTCTTCCAAGGCTGTCCGTTAAAGTACCGTCATCAAGCACTTGAAGCAAAATATTAAAAACATCGGGATGAGCTTTTTCAATTTCGTCAAAAAGAACAACTGAATATGGTTTTCTTCTAACCCGCTCAGTTAATTGCCCGCCTTCTTCGTAGCCGACATATCCCGGAGGCGCGCCCACCAATCTTGAAACGGAATATTTTTCCATATACTCGCTCATATCGATTCTAATCAAAGCATCTTCAGTATCGAACAAATATCTTGCTATTACTTTTGCCAGTTCCGTTTTACCAACGCCCGTTGGTCCTAAGAAAACGAAACTGCCAATTGGCTTTTTAGGATTCTTGAGACCTGTGCGAGTTCTGCGAATAGCCTTTGTAAGCATTTCTACCGCTTCATCCTGACCAACAATCATCTCTTTAATCGCATCATTCATTTTTAGGAGCTTTTCCGTCTCAGCCTGAACAACTCTTGTTACAGGTATGCCCGTCATCATGGAAACAACAGTGGCAATATCATCTTCGGATACATCATAAATAACGTCTTTATTTTTGTTATCCCATTCGCGTTTAGCTATTTCCAAATCGGACTGTAACTTTCTTTCAGTATCCCGCAATCTTGCGGCTTCTTCGTAGTCTTGACGTTTAACAACATTAATCTTCCTCTTTTTTATTTCTTCGATTTCTTCTTCAAGCTTCAGCATTTCATCGGAAACTGTAAAATTCCCCATATGAACTCGTGAACCGGCTTCATCCAGAACGTCAATCGCCTTATCAGGGAAATACCTATCGGTAATATATCTTGCGCTTAATTTTACAGCCGCATCAATTGCATCATCAGAATATTTTACGCTGTGATGTTCTTCGTACTTGAATTTAATGTTGATCAAAATCTCCTTTGTTTCTTCCATTGTCGGAGGATCGATCATAACTTTTTGGAATCTTCTATCCAATGCGCCGTCGGTCTCAACGAATTTTCTGTATTCATCTAATGTAGTTGCGCCTATGCATTGTATCTCGCCTCTTGCAAGCGCAGGTTTGAACATATTCGAAGCGTCTAGTGAACCGCTTGCTCCACCAGCGCCAACAATTGTATGAAGTTCATCAATGAACAAGATTACGTCCAGGGCTTTTTCAAGTTCACTCATTAGAGCTTTCATTCTCTCTTCAAACTGTCCTCTGTACTTTGTACCGGCTACAAGACCAGCAAGATCTAAAGTAACAACTCTTTTATCCTGAAGAATTCTCGGAACTTTTCGATTGATAATTCTTAATGCCAATCCTTCTGCAATTGCTGTTTTACCAACACCAGGTTCGCCAATCAAAACAGGATTGTTCTTTTTTCTTCTACTTAAGACTTGGGCAACTCTTTCAATCTCCTTTTCACGCCCGATTACCGGATCTAATTTCCCTTCATGAGCAAGTTTAGTTAGGTCTCGTCCAAAGTTGTCTAAAACGGGTGTTTTCGTCTTATCCTGTTTCTTACCACCTATAGGCGGCAGAGCAATTTTTTCCGGATCTTTGCTGCTCAGAATATTGTTCAACTCAGCTCTGGCGCTTTCGTAAGTAATATGGAAATGATGAAGTATTTGTGTGGCAATATTTTCTTCATCTCTTAAAAGAGAAAGTAAAATATGCTCTGTGCCTATCACATCCGATTTGTAAATTTTTGATTCAATCTGAGTGATTTTTAAAACTTTTTCCGCCTGCTTCGTAAGAGGAATGTTACCTATCGTAAGCGTTCCCCCGGAAGTGCGGACAGTATCTTCGATTGCCTTTTTAAGTTTTAGAAGATCACAATCCAAATTTCTTAAAATCTTAATCGCAATTCCCTGTCCTTCACGAATAACTCCTAGGAGTAAATGCTCTGTTCCAATATAATCGTGTCCTAGTCTTAAAGCTTCTTCTCTGCTCAGTCTTATTACTTCCTGAACCCGCTCCGAAAAATTACCATCCATAACAAATCCTTAGTTTTTCTTTATATTTTTTATAACACAATGAACTAGTATTTGGTTCAATAAATATAGCCATTGTGTCCGCTGTTATCAAGGTTATAATAACGAGTAAAAATGGAAGGTGCAAACAACATCTTCCATGAAAGATAATTACTTTACAAATTCCGCAATTTTTTCAACAACATAAGATATTTGCTCGTTTGATAATTCAGGATAAATGGGAAGAGCAACTGACGATTTTGCTGCATTTTCCGCAACAGGAAATTCTCCGAACTTATATCCCAAATTGCCGAAACATTCCTGCATGTGGAATGGAATAGGATAATAAATTTCCGAACTGATGCCTGCTTTAGTTAAATAATCGCGAAGTTCATCTCTTTTTTCAACTCTGATAACATATTGGTTATAAATGTGATAATTCTTTAACTCAACATTTTTATAAACGGCTTTCGGTAAAAGCACTTTATTTTCAGCGCTAATTTCAGTTAAGCCTTCTTCCGTTGCCAAATCGGACTCAATAAATAATTTAGTGTATAGTTCGGCATTTTGTCTTCTTTGCTCAGACCAAGTGTTAAGATGCGGTAATTTCACTCTAATCACGGCTGCTTGAATCGCATCTAATCTAAAATTTCCGCCGATAATTTTGTGATGATATTTCGGTTTACCGCCGTGAACTCTTTGAATGCGCATCAAAGTTTCAAGATTATCATCATTGGTTACAACTAATCCGCCGTCTCCGAAACATCCTAAATTTTTACTCGGGAAGAAAGAATAGCATCCAATATCCCCAATAACGCCAACGCATCTACCATCCTTGTATTGTGTGCTGATTGCCTGAGCGCCGTCTTCAATAACTTTTAGATTATATTTTTTTGCAATTTCCATAATCGGTACCATATCGGCAGACTGCCCATAAAGATGAACAGGAACAATTGCTTTAGTTTTATTTGTAATTCTTTTTTCGATATCGTTTGGATCAATATTAAAAGTTACCGGGTCTGAATCAGCAAAAACCGGAACTGCATTTAATCTCGAAACAACTCCCGCTGTTGCGAAAAATGAATACGTGGGCATAATTACTTCATCGCCAGGTTGGAGATTAATTCCCATTAAGGCTAAAAGTAAAGCATCGGTTCCAGAGGAAACACCAATAGCGTGTTTTGAACCCAAAAATTCGTTGAATTCTTTCTCAAGCGCCTTTACTTCCGGTCCAAGAATAAAATATTGCGATTCAGCGGTTCTCAGTAAAGCTTCGTCAATTTCGGTTTTAAGTGCATTATACTGCGGTTTTAAGTCTAACAGTGGAACATTCATTTTTTCCTCTAATTTGAATCAGAATTGTTGGTATTTTGAATACAAATTTACTTATTAGTTCGTAATTAAAAAATTTTGATAGGTCAAAAACGGAGAACTTTTTGTTATCGTCGGGAATTTCTATTAGAATCTGCAAGTTTCAGTACAACTTGATCTCTAGCCTTCATTTGCTTTTGAGACGATTTTAATATTTGCTCTAAGCGGGATTGATATTGCTCCTCTTCAGATTCAAGCGTTTTAGCCTTATTTGAAGAAATAAACTCAGAAAAAGTGTGAGACTTTCGATCTGCTGTTTCTTCTTGTTTTCTGTTTCCCTTTTTGTATTGTTCGAATAATTCATATTCAGCGTTAAACTTCGAGTTCGAGTCATTCTTCAACCTCGCGATGTTTTCGTGATTAGCGCGCGAATAATTAATACCCGTTTCAATATCGGGACTGACAATATTTCTTGAGGAATGTAAATTATCTTCGGCAATTTTTGTGTTTGAATAATACTCTTCTTTGGAACTATCAAATGGAGGAGAAATTTCATCATCCACAAAAGAGCGGTCTAAGGCAAAAATCGCTTGTGCAAATACTTTATCATTTTGATTTTGAGCTTCAGAACCTCGCAAATCAAAAGAGTATATTTCTTCATAAATGGCGTTGGTAATATCGCCATGTGTAGAGGCAAAGCCAATCTGCTGAATTTTAAATCTAAAATTCTCAGGACTTATATTGAACTGAAAATGAGTAATATCTTTCAACGCATAAATCGGATCGAAATAAATAAGTTCTATTTTACTTTTTGTGTTGATGAAGTATCCGTATTTAGTCGCATAAGCGTCCAGCCTCTGCATATTCGTCAGCAATCTGTATGCAATTAAAATCTTTGGTGATGGATCGCGAATAAATTCGCACACTTCAAAATAATCAATAGCCTTAGGCTTTTTAACACTATCCTGCTTGAAGATAATTTTAAAATTTGAATTGAAATCGAAGATGTTCTGAGAATATATCAGAACATCATTTTTCTTAATATCTAAGGTTTCCAGAAGCATTTTATACTAAGCCCATCTAATTAATCCCAAGTCGAATTTATTAATTAACATTGGATGATTTGGAAGAATTCTTAATGTAAAACCAAATTGACCTGTATTAACGCAGTCAATTTCTCCTTTGTATTGATATTTTCCGGTTGTAGATTTTTTCGTAGTGCATTTCATGTTGATAAATGTATTAGAGTAAGCTTTATGCTTATCGTCAACTGTGCCATAATAAATTTGAATTTCAACATCCATCGGCGTTAAAACGCCTAAATCAACCTCAGTGCTTACGATATATTTAGTTCCAACCTTAATGTCCCCATTTTTTGATTCTTGATTAATTTTTAGGAATTTAATTTTATTCCAATTAGCAAAAAGGTGATTTTTCCAACTTGTAAATTCTCTGCCCTTTTGCCAATCTTTTGCGAGTAGTGTTTTGCGCTTCTCATAAGCGTTAAGGTAGAATTTACGAGTATATTCTTCAACCATTCTGTGCGTATTGTAAACACTGCCAAGCTGGCGCATGGAGTTTTTCATCATTGCAATCCACTTCCTCGGCAGTTTATCCTCGCCGCGATTATAGAATGTTGGAACTAATTCGTTCTCAAGCATTTCATAAATCATGTTGGATTCAACTTCATCCTGATAATCAAGATCTTTGTATTCTTCGGCGCTGCCAATTTTCCAACCAACGTGGTGATTGTAAGCTTCATCCCACCATCCGTCCAGCACGCTGAAATTTAGACCTCCATTTGCAAGAACTTTCATACCGGAAGTTCCGCTAGCCTCCAACGGACGTCTTGGATTGTTCATCCATACATCGCATCCTTCTACCATATAGCGGGCGATATTCATGTCGTAATTTTCAAGGAACACAATCTTCTTTCTTAGATGGTCATCTTTTGTTAATGCAACAATTTCTTGTATAAGTTTTTTCCCGGCATCGTCACGTGGATGCGCTTTGCCGGCAAAAATAAACTGCACCGGAAATTTACTGTTGCACAAAATACTTGCCAGCCTTTCAACGTCGCGGGAAATCAAAGTTGCTCTTTTATATGTCGCAAATCTTCGTGCAAAGCCAATGGTCAAAGCAGAAGCGTCCAACACTTCTTTCGAGCTGATAATATCCGAATATGAACCGCCGCGCGCTATTATCTGCTGGCGAAGTCTTTTTCTTGCGAAAGCTACGAGGCGTTCTCTTCTACGCTCGTGCGTCCTCCATAATTCTTCGTCAGGTATATCATCCACGCCATCCCATACTTCTTTATTGCCCGTGTTTTCAATGAATTCATCGCCAAGATATCTATAAAGCAGATCAAACATTTCATTCGAAATATGAGATGCAGTATGTATTCCGTTAGTAACATAGTCGATGGGAATTTCATCGAACGGAATGTCCTTGAACCCTTCGACCCACATTTTTTTAGAAACTTCCCCGTGTAATTTACTTACGCCGTTTACAAACCCAGCCATATTCATAGCGAGGTGCGCCATGTTGAAATTTGTTGGCTCTTTCTTTTGTTTAATTGTTCCTAAAGAATAAAATTCCTTATCGGAAATTTTTAACTCATTACGGTAAAAGTTGCCAAAATATTTTTCAACTAAATCATTCGGAAAAATATCAATGCCAGCCGGAACAGGAGTATGCGTAGTAAAAACATTTGAGAAAAAGCTAATATCTTTTGCTTCATTGAACGACAAATTATAATTGCTGATCAAATATCTAATTCTTTCTAAGGAAAGAAATGCCGAATGCCCCTCGTTCATGTGGCAGACTAATGGTTTCATATCTAAATGATGCAGTGTGCGAATTCCGCCAATCCCAAGTAAAATTTCCTGCTGAATTCGAGTTTCATTATTTCCACCGTACAATGAGCGCGTAATTTCTTTATCGGCGGCAGTGTTCTCACCAACATTTGTGTCCAACAGATATAGTGGTATTCTACCAACCTGTATTTTCCATATCTGGAAATAAACTTTTCTTCCCGGAAAATCCAAATCTAATTTGATTGGCTCACCCGATTTTTCAAGAACAAGTTCCATCGGTTGATTGTAGAAATCAATCAAGTCATATTTTTCCTGCTGCCAGCCGTCATTACTTAAATACTGCTGGAAATAACCTTCTTTATAGCAAATACCTAAGGCAACTAGAGGAATACCAAGATCGCTCGCAGATTTTAAATGATCGCCGGCAAGAACACCCAATCCTCCGGAATAAATCTGCAAACATTCAGTCAACCCAAATTCGGCTGAAAAATAAGCGATGTATCTGGTTTTCTCATCGCCAAAATTTTTCTGATACCATGTAGATTTGCTCTGATAATCATCAAACTGATTTTTGACTCTATTCAGATGGGAAATAAATCCATCATCATCTGCAAGTTCTTGTAGTCTCTTTTGACTAACCTTTCCCAGCATTGCAACAGGATTGTGATTAGTGTCTTCCCACAAATCTCTGTCGATTCTTCTAAAAAGTTCAACTGCTTCTGTATTCCACGACCAATAAATATTTTTAGTAATGGCAATAATTGGTTTCAGTTTTGCGGGAACCGATGGTACAACGTTAAATGTGCCTACGAAATTGATCATATATTTCTCCAAAATTCTATTTCAAAATTTCTAAAATTCAGTTACATTATTTATAAAGTTAATTTCTAATTGTAAACTTGATTTTTAAAAATAAGTTCAAAAATGCTTTTTTATCAAATGAATCTAAAATATTAATCTGAATATGTTTATTTTTCCACACTAATAACTGAACATATAAACTATATAGCCGAGACATGGAATATATTATTAGCATCTTAATTGGATATGTAATTGGATCAACACCGACTGCATATCTTGTGCTTAAACATACTAAAAAAATCGATATCACGAAATATGGTTCTTCTAATGTAGGAGCTAAAAATTCATATAGAGTTTCAAAATCTAAGTTAATTGGTATAACGGTTTTCGTTGTAGATGTACTAAAAGGAGTTTTAAGCGTTGAGTTGGTCAAATATTTTTACGCAGACTCGTTCATTCTTGCAGCACTTTCTTTAATGTTCGCGGTAATAGCTCATTGCTATTCCCCGTGGATTAGATTTAAAGGAGGCAGAGGTTTAGCAACATCTGCGGGGGGATCACTAGTCCTTGCTCCCGCGATACTTGCGCTTTGGCTTATCTTTTGGGGTCTGAGTTTCCTTTTTAGAAAAAATTCCTATTTTGCAAGTGTGGCAGCCAGCGTTTTGACGGGAGTTACTGCAATCTATTCCGCAGATATTTTGAATTCGGAAAAGTGGTTCGTTAATCCACCAGCGCTTTCGTCCTTCGAATATGCCTTTCCATTGGGGATAATGTTGCTGGTAATAATTGCTCGGCATATTGAACCGTTCTTAGAGTATTATAAAAATGAGAGAATTAAATTAAAGGATAATGTAAGATGACTAAGCTAAAGGTTTCCTTTTTATCATCTTCCATAACATTAGTTATAGTTGCTTTAACGTATGTTTTTATTTTTCCGAATAGCTTATCTAAGAAAGACCTAATATTTGAAGATGTTTTTCAAGAGGCAGATTCCGTTAAAACTTCTGCGAGTGTGGATCGTGAAACGATAACAAATGATATTTATTCCTCAAGAAGGAATATAATTACCGAAACGGTTGCTAAGGTTAGTCCAGCAATTGTTGGGATCAATGTTACTGAGGTGCGTCAGTACCGTGCTCCGTGGAGCAGAGATCCATTTTGGAGACAGTTTTTTGGCAGCGGAATATACAATGAAAAGATTAAGGGTCTCGGTTCGGGAGCAATCATCTCTCCCGATGGATATATACTAACAAACGATCACGTTGCCGGCAGCGCAAATGAAATAATTGTAACATTATCCGATGGCACTCAGCATCAGGCTAAAGTAATTGGAACTGATCAAACTACTGATATTTGCCTGCTTAAAATCGACTCGAAAAATCTTCCTTTTGTGAATCTTGGAAATTCTGACGATGTAATCATCGGTGAATGGGTAATCGCTTTGGGAAATCCGTTCGGATTATTCAGTTTAAGTGATAAGCCAACAGTAACTGTTGGGGTTGTTAGCGCAGTAGGTGTAAATCTAAATCCAAAAGACAACCGCTTTTATTTGAATATGATTCAAACCGACGCATCGATTAATCAAGGAAATTCCGGCGGTCCACTAGTAAACAGTTTGGGCGAAGTTATCGGGATGAATACAATCATCTATACTGCGGAAGGCTCTTCCGGAAATGTAGGGGTTGGATTTGCTATTCCTGTAAATAAAATTAAAAAAGTAATTGCCGAGCTTAAGACTAAAGGTAATTTTGACAGAAATTATTGGACGGGATTAAGAATTCACACTATCGATAAAGGAATTCAGAATTATTTTAATCTTCCTAATTCGCGCGGCGTAATAGTTACGGAAGTAATCCCTAATTCACCCGGCGCTGATGCAGGATTGGAAGCTGGAGATATAATTATGGAAATCAATGATTTCCGCGTTGACAACGAAGATATTATGATCGGCGTACTTTATAATTATAAAACTAATGAAACTATCAGATTAAAAATATGGCGTAATGGAAATACTTATGTAAAACGCATGAAATTGGAGAGCAGATAATATGATCGAGCGTTATACTCGTCCGGAAATGGGAATGATTTTCGAAGATAAATTTAAATACGATACGTGGCTAAAAATAGAAATTCTTGCGTGCGAAGCCAGGAATAAAAGCGGAGATATTTCTGACGAGGATTTAAGCGAGATAAAACAAAAAGCTGACTTCGACATAAAAAGAATTCTGGAAATCGAAGAAACCACAAAGCACGATGTAATCGCTTTTTTAACAAATGTAGCTGAATATGTTGGGCCAGCTTCGAGACATATTCATTATGGAATGACGTCATCTGATATTCTTGATACAACCCTCTCCTTTCAAATGAAATCTGCGGGAGAATTGTTATTAGCACAATTAAACGAATTAAAAGCCGTTTTGAAAAATCGGGCTATGGAACATAAAGAAACTGTGTGCATCGGAAGAAGTCACGGAATTCATGCTGAACCAACATCAATGGGATTGAAATTTGCTCTATGGTTTGAAGAAACAAAGCGAAATATTAAACGGTTGGAATCCGCAATTGAATCAATCAGCGTCGGACAAATCTCAGGCGCAGTTGGAACGTTTGAACACCTGAGTCCCGATGTGGAAAAATATGTCTGCGAAAAACTTGGATTACAACCCGCCCCCATTTCAACTCAAGTTATTCAAAGAGATAGACATGCTGAATTTTTATCCGTGCTTGCTATTATCGGTGCAACCATTGAAAAAATTGCCGTTGAAATTCGCCACCTTCAAAGGACTGAAGTTCTTGAAGTTGAAGAGTTCTTTACAAAAGGACAAAAAGGTTCTTCTGCAATGCCGCATAAGCGAAATCCTATCATTTCTGAGAGGCTAACCGGTTTAGCGAGGTTGCTGCGAGGCAATGCAATGGCAGCCCTAGAAAATGTTGCGCTTTGGCACGAACGTGATATTTCCCACTCCTCTGTTGAAAGAATAATAATTCCCGATAGCTGCATTTTGATGAATTATATGCTTCATTTATCTATTAACCTTGTGAAGTATCTCATCATCTATCCGGAAAACATGATTATGAATTTAAATAAAACGCGTGGACTGATTTATTCACAAACCGTTTTGCTTAAACTGGTAAGCAAAGGGATTTCAAGAGAAGAAGCGTATAAAATTGTTCAGGACTCCTCCATGTCTGTTTGGAATGATGAATCTAAGAATCTACGAGATGAACTCGTTCAGTCTCTATCTGTATCAAACTACATTTCTGAAAAAGAGATAGACGAAATATTTTCTAATAAAAATATGCTTGCAAATATTGATTTTATTTTTTCGCGGACTATAAATCTTGATGTGTGATATTTTCCCCTTCATCCTCTTGCTAAATAATGGACGTTAAGTCTAATTTATTTTATTAGTTTTTCCACTCAATCCAAACTTTTTTAACAAAATCTTGACAATGAATATTTGTTGTGATATATTAGCACTCACTATTATTGAGTGCTAACAATTAACTAACTAGGGAGTAAATAAAATGGCTGATTTCAAAATCAAACCATTAGGTGACCGAGTAATCGTTAAACCTAAAGCAGCAGAAGAAAAAACAAAAGGCGGAATTATTTTGCCTGATACCGTAAAAGAAAAACCAATCGAAGGGACTATTGTAGCTGCAGGTCCCGGTAAATTCGAAGACGGCAAATTAGTAGTTTTAACAGTAAAAGTTGGTGATGTTGTTTTGTACGGTAAATACGGTGGAACAGAAATCAATGTTGAAGGCGATGAATATTTGATTATGCGCGAAAGCGATGTTTACGGAATCGTAAGCTAATTTTCACTCGTCAAACGTATACAAAAATTTAAAAAGATTATAAAATAAACGGAGAATTAATCATGGCAGCAAAAATTATTGAGTTTGGTAGCGCCGCACGAAATGGATTAAAAATCGGCGTTGATAAACTCGCAAATGCCGTTAGAGTTACATTAGGCCCAAAAGGAAGAAACGTTGTAATTGATAAAAAATTTGGCGCTCCTACTGTTACTAAAGATGGTGTTACGGTCGCAAAAGAAATAGAATTAGAAAATGAAATTGAAAATATGGGCGCACAGATGGTTAGAGAAGTTGCTTCTAAAACCAGTGATGTTGCCGGTGATGGTACAACAACCGCTACAGTTCTTGCCCAAGCAATTTTTAGAGAAGGCTTGAAAAATGTTACCGCTGGAGCAAATCCGATGGATTTGAAAAGAGGCATCGATCTAGCAGTAATAAAAATTGTTGAACAATTGAAAAAAGTTAGCAGAGACGTTGAAGGAAGAGAAGATATTGCTCAAATCGGTTCAATTTCTGCTAATAACGACAAAGCAATTGGTGATTTAATTGCAGATGCAATGGATAAAGTTGGTAAAGATGGTGTAATCACTGTTGAAGAAGCAAAAGGAACCGAAACTGAATTAAATTTAGTTGAAGGTATGCAATTCGACCGTGGTTATTTATCTCCTTATTTCGTTACTAATTCCGAAGCAATGGAAGCAGTTCTCGAAGATCCTTTCATTTTAATTCATGACAAAAAAATCTCTGCTATGAAAGACCTTTTACCGGTATTAGAGAAAGTAGCTCAAGCTGGAAAATCTCTTTTAATTATTTCTGAAGACCTTGAAGGCGAAGCATTAGCAACTTTAGTTGTTAATAAATTAAGAGGCACTTTAAGAGTAGCTGCAGTAAAAGCTCCTGGATTCGGCGATAGAAGAAAAGCAATGTTGGAAGACATAGCCGTTCTTACAGGCGGAACAGTAATCTCCGAGGAAAGAGGATTCAAATTAGAAAACGCTACTATTGAATATTTAGGCACAGCAAAGAAAGTTGTTATTGATAAAGATAACACTACTCTTGTTGAAGGCGCAGGATTATCAGACGACATCAAGAAAAGAGTTAACGAAATTAAAGCTCAGATCGAAAGCACAACTTCTGATTACGATAAAGAAAAACTTCAAGAAAGACTTGCTAAATTATCCGGCGGTGTTGCTGTTCTTAAAATCGGCGCAGCTACCGAAATCGAAATGAAAGAAAAGAAAGCAAGAGTAGAAGACGCGTTACACGCTACAAGAGCTGCAGTTGAAGAAGGTATTGTTGTTGGCGGCGGTGTTGCTTTAGTTAGAGCAGCAAGCGTGCTCGAAAAACTAAAAGGCGATAACCTTGATCAAACCACGGGTATCTCGATTGTTTATAAAGCACTATCAGAACCGTTAAAGCAAATCGTAAATAATGCCGGACTTGAAGGAGCCGTAGTTCTGAATAAGATACTCGAAGGTAAAGAAGATTATGGTTTTAACGCAGCAACAGACAAATACGAAAATTTAATGAAAGCCGGTGTAATTGATCCCACTAAAGTAACACGTACAGCTTTAGAAAACGCTGCATCTGTTTCTTCCCTGCTACTTACAACCGAAGCTGTGGTTTACGAGAAAAAAGAAGATGAAAAAATGCCAGGTATGCCTCCAGGAGGTATGGGCGGAATGGACGGAATGTATTAATAGATATTCTGTTTCAAAATTTGAAAGCGGCTCACAAAGCCGCTTTTTTTTTCATTGTACAGCGAACAGCCTGTTCGCTCTACATAGTTTCTATAAAACCTCCGAGGTTTGTAGATGCCAAATAGGAAATAAAACCTCGGAGGTTTTAATTTATATTCTAGCGCAGTAAAATCATTTTTTTGTTTCTATTAAACCTCCGAGGTTTGTAGATGCAAAAGAGGAAATGAAACCTCGGAGGTTTTAAATTATCTCAACATCAG
>JAHJTX010000151.1 GCA_018829545.1 Bacteroidota bacterium
TCACAAAGTTTTTAGACCTTGAAGGTTACATTCACAAATACAATCCACATGGTTTTAAGAAGTTAGTTTTGATGCCTCATCACTTGTGAGCGGTTTGTATATTTACAAATTGACTGCAGGTAATTTTTCGCAGACAAATAAGTTGATGCTTATAAGGCAGTTTGTTTGGCGCAACCTCGAAGGACATAAAACGGCAACCTTCGAGGTTATTGTAAATAGGGGATAGGTCCAAAGAGCCGCACCTATAAAATCTTTTAACAGAAGTAAGCAATAATAGCATATCCGCAAAAACATTCTTGATTAAACATTTGTCTTAAATCCCTTATAAAATTATCTTTTGTATCACAAATAATAAAATTGGTGTATTGTTGGTAAGCGAGAGCATAAATCTAGTTGAGTTAGTTGAAGAAGCGGGAAATGCGATTGGTGATTCAGCCGCCGAAAATAGACCCGCATGAATTTTGAAAATTATATATTGATGCTAATATTATTGAAAATTACTAAAGGTATTTATTTAGGATGAAAATTATAATCGCCGGCGCTGGTGAAGTCGGATATTATTTAGCTAAGCAGCTTGCATACGAAGAACACGACATAACCGTTATTGACGTTGATAACGCTCATCTCGAAAGAACTAACGCCTCAACTGATGTGCTCACAATTTTGGGCTCATCAACTTCTTTTAAAACACTAAAGGACGCGCGTGTTGCGGATACTGATTTGCTGGTTGCTGTAACTTCTTCCGAAGCTGCAAATATAAACACGGCCATTCTTGCTAAAAAGCTCGGAGCTAAAAAAACCATTGCCCGCGTAAGCAGCGCCGACTATATTGCCGAAGAAAACATTGCGCTGTTCAACTCTTTGGGAATCGACCATTTAATTTATCCCGAAGAACTTGCCGCGCAGGAAGTTGTTAAGCTTATAGAAAGATCTGCCGCTACTGATATTGTGGATTTTGAAGACGGCAAGCTTTCAATTATAGGAATAAAACTTGGAGAGTCAGTCCCAATTCTTCAAGTTCCTATGAAGGAATTAGTAAAACAGTATCCCTCAACTGCATTTAGAGTTGTTGCAATTCAAAGAGGAATGAAAACTATTATTCCTTCCGGCGATGATATATTAGTAAAGAACGATCAATTATTTGCAATTACAACACCCGATGGAATCGATGATATAGTTAAATTATCGGGAAAGGAATCCGCTAAAATTGAAAATATTATGATTTTGGGAGGCGGCAAAATCGGGAGGAAATCCGCTAAACTACTTGAAGGAACAATGAACGTAAAGTTGATTGAATCCGATAACGAAAAAACTCTTGAGCTTGCGGATTATTTGAACAAGACATTAGTTATTCAAGGCGACGGGCGGGATATTGATTTGCTGGCGATGGAAGGTATAATTGATATGGACGCTTTTATAGCCGTAACAAATGATGCGGAAACAAATATCATTACCTCGTTGATGGCAAAGCATCTCGGCGTTTCCAAAACAATAGCGCTCGTAGATAATGTGGATTATATTCCGCTCACACAGACGATTGGTTTGGATTCACTGATCAACAAAAAATTAATTGCGGCGAACGATATTTCAAGATTCATCCGAAAGTCGCACCTAATTTCTGTGGCAACTCTTCAAGGCGTTGACGCGGATATATTTGAATATATTGTGAAGCCGAACAGCGCTATTACAAAATATCCGGTTAAAAAATTGAAATTCCCCACGAACGCAATTATCGGCGGTTACGTGAGGAACGGAAAAGGATATATCACCGTTGGCGATTCGCAAATTCAAGTGGATGATAAAGTTGTTGTATTTGCGCTTCCCGGCGCAATAAATAAAGTGGAGAAATTTTTCAACTAATGCTCAATTACAAAGTAATATTTAAGATCATTGGTTTTCTTCTGATTCTGGACGGGCTTTTTATGTTCGCAGGAATTCCATTCTCGCTTTATTATAACGATAATGATGTTTTTACTTTACTTGCTTGCGGTGCGGGCACGTCTTTAA
>JAHJTX010000152.1 GCA_018829545.1 Bacteroidota bacterium
GATTTGAAATGCTTGAGCTTATTGAAAATCCTCCCGCAATTATTTTTACTACCGCTTTCGATCAGTATGCAATAAAAGCTTTCGAAGTAAATGCAGTCGATTATTTACTGAAACCATTTTCTGAAGATAGACTCAACGAAGCCGTAAATAAAATTGAGCAGATGCTGGAGGTTCACGATAACCAGTCCAAAAAACTGAATGCATTAATCGAACACAGAAACACTGAGGATGATTTCATAGATAGAGTCGTAATAAAACATAACAATCAAATAATTCTAATTCCCGTAAAAGACATAATCAATTTCGAGGCACAAGATGATTACGTTCAAATTGTCACAAAGGATTCAAAATATTTGAAGCAGAAAACCATGAAATATTTTGAGAATAATTTGAGTCCAGCAGATTTTATACGCGTACACCGCTCTTACATTGTAAATATATCAGCGATAAATAAAATTGAAATTCTCGAAAAAGATACTCATATTTTAATCCTCAAAAACGGAACTAAAATTCCAGTAAGCCGCAGCGGTTACACAAAACTTAAAGCTGTATTGAACTAGCTGACTGTAAATTCCAGAAGGCTGACTAATAGTATTTGGTGCTTAGACAAGCCTCGAAGGTCTTTTATTTTTGACCTTCGAAGTTGCACAAAACAAACTACCTCCGAAGCATCAAATTCTTTATCAGCGAAAAATTACATGCAGTCAATTTGTAAATATACAAATCGCTTCAAGTGACGAGGCATCAAAACTAACTTTATAAAACCATGTGGATTGTATTCGTGACTGTAACCTTCAAGGTCAAAAAAACCTGTGACCTTGAAGGTTCGAGGAATTTTGTCAAACCTCGAAGGTCTTTTTTTTTGACCTTCGAGGTTTAGATGTTAGTGATCATTTTCCTTTTCAATCTCTCAGCTATCAGATTAAAAATCTGATATACGCTGTAAAGCAGATTTCCAATCTGCAAACAATTACGCCAAAAAATATAGAAAGCGGATGGATTTTATTGTCTCTAATTTTTTGGTTTAATTGCAGAGATTGTAGAATTATCTTCAGCCAAGTTATCGTGTTTTTGCGAAGGAAATTATTGCTTGAGTATTTTTCTGAGTTGCGTTAAATCTTCTTTCAGCATACAAACATCAATCCCAATATTCTGCGCGGAATTATTCAGCGACACATCTTCTCGCTCCAGAAGAAGAATTACCTTTTGCTTCGGCGACATTTGTTTGATTGCTTTAGCAGCGGTAAACCCATCAATTCGGTCTACACAAACATCAATCATAATCCAGTCCGGTTTCCAATCTTCACACTCTTTTAATGCGATCCATCCATCTTTCACAAATTGTATTTGCGTTGAAGTATCGTCGATTATTTCGTGCAGAAGATTGCGCATATCGTGGTTATTATTTGCAACTAGTATTTTCATGTTAATTCTAACATTAGATCAAAATTGAAACACCATTTTTCATTAACAACTTTTTTGCAATCAGAGAAATCTACTATCGCTGCAAATATAAAACCTCACGCATATTTCGATACGTGAGGTTTTTGTTGACAGATTATTTTAATAAAATCATTTTTTTGATTGAACTAAATTTCCCGGATTCTATCTTATAAAAATATACACCGGATGATAAAGTGCTTGCATTAAATTGGACTGTATGATTTCCAGCTTCCATCTGTCCGTTTATAAGTGTTGCAACTTCTTGACCGATGGAATTATACAATTTAAGCGATACGATACCGGATTCTTTCACTGAATACATAATTGATGTTGATGGGTTAAATGGATTAGGATAGTTCTGACTTAATTCATACTTATAAACAATAATACCATTATCGTTCATATCAACGAATATGCTGTCGTTTTCAAAATAGACAACAGGTAAAGTTACCGGTATTCCCGTCAAACCATCTCGCGTACGATTAGAAATGCTATCTTCCCAACGATCACCAGCCGAACCAATCATCACAAATTTATAAATGATGTTTGTTACGGAGCCGACATCGTATGTTGAAGTGTATATTCCATCTCCATCAGCATCATTCAATAAATATTCTTTTCCTGCCCAGGCGCTAAAGTCCCCGCGAACGACCACGCTGTCTTTTGTTTTATCAAATTTTCCATTGTTCATTTGCACAAGC
>JAHJTX010000153.1 GCA_018829545.1 Bacteroidota bacterium
CAGGCGAGAAAATTATTATTAGTTAAATAGAATTAGAGCAATATTTGAAACCTTCGAGGTCAGAATATAAATTATAGTACAAAGACCTCGAAGGTTTAGGTCGTTCGAAGGTTAAATTAGTGGCAAGCATTGAGATCAACCTTCGAGGTTTGGGTTTCTCTTTTGAATTTCAACCTCGAAGGTTTAGGTCGTTCGAAGGTTAAATTAGTAGCAAGCATTGAGATCAACCTTCGAGGTTTGGGCTGCTCTTTTGAATTTTAACCTCGAAGGTTTTATTAGGCGCAACCATTGTGAGCAAGATCGAAAGTTGTTTCCGTTCATGAATCCACTTAAAATTTTTAATTCTATTTGCTTATTTTCCCCCCATAATTAAATTCAAAAATCTCGAATGGTTTTACAAAAAATGAAATATGATTTCGTAATCGTAGGCGCGGGTTTTGCGGGCGCCGTTCTTGCTGAAAGAATTTCCGAAGTGCTAAAAAAACGCGTGCTCCTCATAGAGAAAAGGGATCATATTTGCGGTAATTGTTACGATGAGTATGACGAATATGGAATTTTAATTCACAAGTATGGACCGCACATATTCCACACAAACAGTTCAACTGTTTTTAAGTACCTTTCCAATTTTACAGAATGGCGAAAATACGAACACAAAGTGCTTGCTAAATATAATAATGAGCTTTTCCCGATTCCTATAAATAGACTCACCATAAGTAAGTTCTTTAACATAAACCTTGCTGAAAATGAAGTGGAATTATTTTTGAAAAAACAATGTGAACAGACACAAAAGATTGATAATTCGGAAGATTATGTAGTAAGCCGAATCGGACAAAAATTATTTGACGCCTTTTATAAAGAATATACTTACAAACAGTGGGGCAAATATCCGGCGGAATTATCTGCTTCTGTTTGCAGACGTCTGCCAATTAGAAGTAACGATGATTCCCGCTACTTTACAGACAAATTTCAATATATGCCTGCCGAGGGTTTTTCAAGTTTGTTCAAATCAATGCTTAGTAATCCTAAAATTGATATAATGCTCGGAAAAGATTATAAATCGGTGATCGAAAATATTTCCTATAAAAAGTTAATTTATACCGGCCCATTGGATTATTATTTTGACTATAACTTGGGAAAATTAAATTACCGCTCAATTGAGTTTGTGTTGCAGAATTACAAAAAAGTCTCCTTTCAGGAGTCTCCCGTAGTCAATTACGTCAATAAATACGTGCCTTTTACGAGGATAAGCGAGTTTAAAAAAATTACTGGTCAGTTCGCCGATACTACAACAATTTGTAAAGAATTTGCCAGCAACAAAGGTGAGGAGTATTACCCGATAATAGATGCAGAAAATTTACAGCTCTTAAAAAAGTATAAAAAAAAGACGCGGAGATTTGCAAACACAATATTTATTGGTCGTCTTGCAGAATTCAAATACTACAATATGGATCAAATAGTTGCAAGAGCCTTAAAAGTTTTTAATCATCTTGCTGAGCAGTTTTAACGGGGTTTAAAGTAGATAAGAAAAATATTTATTCATGAATTATTAAAAATCTCATGTATTCATTCACAATAATTATTCATATCTATTATGAGTCAAAATAGATTTCTAAAAAATTTCTCCTCACTTTCTTTATATCAAATCTCTGAATATTTGCTGCCATTAATTACTTTCCCTTATTTAGTTAGGGTTCTCGGCCCGGCGAATTATGGATTATATCAATTCGCAGCAGGATTTATCGGTTATTTTTTAATCGTTATTGATTTTGGTTTTTACACTACGGCAACTAGAGCAGTTTCCCTTAATAAAGCAGAAAGCACAAAAATCTCTGAAATCTTTTGGTCTGTATATATAATTAAAATCTTCTTATTTGCTATTTGTTTAACTGCATTTATATCTATTACGGAGAGTATAACTTTACTTGAGGAAAACAATTTTCTCTTATACATAATGTTTATTGGATTGTTCGGTAATCTGCTGTTTCCAAATTGGTTGTTTCAAGGTTTTGAAGAAATGAAATTTCTTCCGATGATTACAATTCCGGTGCGGTCAATCAAAATTATCCTAATATTCTTAGTAATTACAGAATCAAACGATCTTATTTTTTTAGCTCTATTGAATAGCAGTAGTATGGTGATTAGAGGAATAACAGGATTCGTACTCGGTTCTATTAAATATCGAATTAAATTTATCATACCCGATTTACCAGCAATTAAAAAATATTTTTCTGATTCTTTAAGCCATTTCAATATTCTGTTTTTCACTAACATTAAATCAACATCAAATACTTTTATTTTGGGGTTATTCGTAAGCTATGAAGTGGTTGGCGTCTTTGCGGCTGCTGAAAAGTTAAAATTCGCTTTTGAAAGTCTATTGAAAGTATTTAATGATTCACTTTTCCCTCGAATTTCTAGAAAACTTCTCAGCCAACAAGCAATTTATTTACCTCCTAAAAAATATCTCTTTGCAAGTTCTGCTTTTATTATTGCTTCTTTATCAGCATTTTTTCTTTTAGCGGAAAAGTTAGTTCCATTTTTACTAGGGGATAATTATTATTCGGCAATTATATTACTTTACTTTTTACTGCCGGCAGCGGTTTTTGTAGCTGTGAATCATTTTTTGGTTTATGTGATTTTGGTAAATATTAATAAACAAAATGCTGTTATATTTGCGCAACTGATATCGGCGGTTTTTCACCTAATAGTTGTATCGCTATTTTCAAGTTTGTTTGGCGGAATTGGTATGAGCGCTGGTATTTTATTGAGCGAATTAACTTTTTTTGTTTTTCTATTAATATTGTTTCATAAAAGCAAGCATCTTATTAAAATCAAATGATAACTCTGAAAGAATACTGGAGTAACGAAAATTATAAAGTATTATTGGCGCTAATTTTATCAATTAATGCTATTGTTTTTATTCCCATCATTATTCTTCTGCCACAATTTATTCTTGATGATTTCTATATCTTTCATGTAATTGAAAATGTCAATCCCTATCCAATAGCAATAAATATAAACGAAGAATTTTATTTGTTTCTCCGACCAGTCGCTTACTTCATTATGTGGATTGGGAATACCTTGTTCGGTACGCATTCAATTTTCTACAAACTTTTCCATTTTGTGTTTCATTTGGTTTTTGTGGCGGTTGTCTACGATTTTCTGTTCAAAATTATGCAGTGGAAGGGATTTTCCATCAAAAGCTGGAAAGCCCTGCTCATCCTAGTTTTTCTTACCATAAATCCGATCGTACTCTACTGGATTGTTGAAATTAATAATATTACAGAATTGTTAATGATTCTGTTTTA
>JAHJTX010000154.1 GCA_018829545.1 Bacteroidota bacterium
GAAGCTCCGTTTATAACGATTTATCTGTAGAGCGAACAGGCTGTTCGCTTTACATGCTGACAGATATTCTCCAAACCTTAAAATGGTATACTTCGCTTAAGCGCAATAAACTATTTTTGATGTATCGTTGGTTGTAGGCGTATGGTCAAAACGTATTCCTCGCCAACCGTTTATTGTATCAGCAACGGTAAAAATTATTGTATCGGTTATTGTTCTATAATGCTTAAGTTGGAAAGTGACTTAGTTCTGGTTTTCTTGTTTTTTATGGCAGAAAATAACAAATGGCAAAGAACAAAATTCAAATAAATTCCAAATAGCAAATAACAATGTTCAAAACCTAGGGGGGATTGGTGATTGGAAATTGAGAATTGTGATTTATTTGTTATTTGTTTCTTGGTTTTTCCGGATTAGTGAGATTTGTGATTGTTTATTGAAGATTGTGATTTATCCCGACAAAATAATCGGGACAGGTTTTGAAATTTGGGTTTTGGTTTTTCCGGTTTATCCGGGTTGGGATTTTGCTTGATTAAGTACACCGCCTCTTCGATTTTGTACTTGTTTACGAAGCTCGAAAAATTAACACCGTAAACATGATTTATCACAAACAAGAGTTTTTTCTGCGGTATATGAACCTTTTTTGCAAACTGTTCTAATTTAAAATTAGGCTTAAGAAACGGCTTGTTCATCTTCATATATCTTTCTACTGTCTCTTTAATTTTGCTTTTTGTCTCTTCAGATATATGATTTGACTGCGGCGAATTAGATTGAGATTTCAACAGGGTATTTGCAGAATAAAGTAGTTTGTATTGAATTGTGGTTACAGCCTGCCTTGTAATTGTATATCCAATGAAATGAATAGTTATAATACCTGTTATTTGCTCAATGATTCTAATTATCTCATTATCAATAACCGGAAATGTTATACTTGCCGCCACTACAGTTTCATAAAATATCATCCCTGCGATGAACACAAAAATATAGTTGTAAATAAATGTTCTTTGATTGGGAATAGCCTTTTTCACTTTTATTAGTAAGTGGATACAAAACGCTAAATAAACAACAAACTGGGCATAGTAAATCGGAATAACCACAACCTGAAATATCCCGAACGGGGTGGAGAGATCGTGCTTAGCAGCTATATGTTTTAATAGAAAGTCAGTCTTTTCTTTTTCTTGCGCCGGAATATAAACGAAGAGTGTGAAGGCAAATATTACGAAAAATACAATCAGATGCGGGAGGAAAGATTTAGCTTTTTTAGCATGGTATAAATTCAATATTTCTGAAAGATGAAAAAATAAAATGGGATAAGTAAGAAACTTGAGAAATAAAGAGGGAAGAAATATTTGCTCAGACTATAAAATTCAAAAGAAAATAGCAGCTCAAACGATCACCAAAAAATAATTAGCCACAGTAATATCCTTAAAGTAATACGTTTCTGAAACTGAATTTTGTCAATGTTTGAAGTAAACACAATGACGAAAAGCGCCGATACAATAGATAATATGTTCAGCAATTCAAATGTAGTTGGCAATTCACATACCTTAAGATTTCCTTTATACAAATTTACCTTTTTTTTCAAAATTAGAGAGAGAAATGAAATAACTAAGAATTAAGAATTATTGTACGAGTTGGACTCTGTAAATTTTTTTGTGTAAATGAGTTTCGAATTAAAGAACATTTTCAAGTCCTTCTGCAATGATAATTGAAAGATGCGATAAAGCAATATTCCAACCCCAGTCGGGCAGGTTTTACTCGAGACCGCCGACGGTAAGCTCCGTTCGGTGGATTTTATCCCGATGTATATCGGGAACTCACTCGCTTCCGGTATTATTCTTCTTTAACCATTTACACAAGATTTTCTGCATTCCCTATTTCAGGTGGAATTAGCCGATTGAGTTTTTGTTTTTGGTCAGAAGTTAAAAATAATTGTCCAATTTTAAAGGAAGCATTCATCCAGCCGAATCCTTCGTGAGTTATATAATCAAACTCAGTTCCAACATTTCCGTACTCAGCAAATACTTTATGAGTACGTGAAACAACATCATATTTTTCCGGGATTGTTCCGTTATAATCGACTGCATTTTTTAAAATCATATAAAGCCATTTATATGCTAGTCGCTCTGCAACTTTATCGTAACCATAGTTTTTTAAACCCTCCCAAATTAGTATTTGATGCGGAGCCCAACCGTTGGGATAATCCCATTGCTTTTGCGGTCTTTCCTCATTTATAACCCCAACAGACTCTTTAGATGAACCGGCAACTCCACCAGCAAATTCTAAAATTGGCAATGCTTTTTTAACTAACAAATCTGCTTGTTTCTGCGTTGCCAGTTTTGCCCACAAAGGATAAAAAGTAGTGGCGCTTTCGAACCTCGTTTGGTTATTTGTTACAAAGTTATAATCAAAGAAATATCCTTTATCTTCATTCCACATTAATTTATTAATTAACGATTTTCTTTCATCCGCTTGGCTAAACCATGTTTCGCTGTTTTCAATTGTGCCGTCGTAAGAAATAAAATAGTTATCAAATTCATTTTTTATGGCTTCGGCAATATCAAATTCGTATTTATAAAGCAATGAATTTAGATCAACAGTATTTAAGTTAGCGCTAATTTTATCGAGGCGGTATGAAGTATCATGGCCCGACTCTCTGATACTTCTATCATGTTTTATAAATTCTTCAATCTCCGGTTCAATATTTTCCCTCTTCAAATATCTTTTATGGTATTCTCTTATAGAGAGCCCGGCTTTCTCCGCAAAAGGTTTCAAAATTGAATCAAAATGTGTGAGTTCGGTTTCCGGAGCCAAACCAATACCAGTTCCGAAATAACGGTTCAATTTGGTTGGAGTTAATTTATGTTCACTCATCCAAACGGTTTTATATTCTTTTATTGAAGAGATTAATAAAACTTTAAGCCACTCTTTGCTTTCGGAATTTTTCGGCAAACATTTGTATACTTCCAATGCAAGCGAAGTTAAAAACGGCGGCTGAGAGCGTGTAAGATAATATGTTCTGTTCGCGTTTAGGATTTGCTTATAATGGTTGATCTCGTAAACAAAATTATCAGCCATCGCTTTAGCAAGGTTAACTTTCCCGTCAATTATTAATCCGAGGGATTCAAAGTAACTGTCCCAACCGTACATTTCGTTGAATCTTCCGCCGGGCACAACAAACGGAACACCTTCAATTTCATTATTATCATTTTTTTTCAATGCTAGAGATAGCACTCCCGGTTTATTATTTATACTATAGACATATTCTGGAGTTATTTTTTCCGGAAGCTTTACAACGGTAATGTTTATTTCTTTTATATTTTCAGAAATATTTTTAAAATATTTATAAGCTGTTTCGTCGCCAAAAGGCACGTATAAATAATGGTTATTTGATTCTGCTTTTGAATCGATCATCATTTTCTTGATTCCAGATGCATCTATTTTCCTAGTAAGCCCTTCCCAATAGTAATCTTTTATCATTCTATTAATTCTATCTAGAGGTTCTTCAAATATTTTTTCTATATCTATTTCAGTTATCTCACTGCCGTTTTCTTTTGCTAAGACCAATTCCTGCAATAAGTTGGATAAATAATAAGTGCCTTTTATTTCAATTGTGCTGCCTTCAAGAGTCACAACAGCAAATTTTTTCGGACCTTTATCTTCAACTGTAATTTTATTGTCGTTGTCTGTATCTTCCTGCTTAAGCAAGTTTTGTAAATTTTCTTCAATATTTAGAACAAGTTTCATAATAGAATTCTTACATATAATGCTTATAAGGTGTGATGCTCAATCCCAAATTTATCGGATAATTTTTTGTAAGGTATTAATGTGAAAGCCAATAAAGCGATGGGAATCATAGGAAAATAAAAAGCGTTGTGAACGCTGAAATTTTGGGAGAAATATCCTATTATCATTGAGCCTGATGTTCCGCCTAAGGCTGAAAAAATTATAATAAGTCCAGTCATTGAGCTTTGTTTTCCCCTTTCAAGTTTGCTGAGAACTATAGAACAAATTGTAGGATAAATTGGACCAAGAAAGAATCCAACCATAGAAAATATAAAAGCAAGCGGTGGGGCTTGATACCAGTTTTCATGCCCTGTTGTTGTAAAATCTATTGTCTGAATTAATATTATAAAAGTGAGTAAAAACGCTCCGACAAGATAAACCAATTGTATTCCCAACCAAGAAAACCGTTTTGATAAATATCCAGCTAAAAATCTGCTCAATGCAATTGAACCCGCGTAAATACTTAAGAACGAAGCGGATTGAGCTTGAGATAAATTAAATATTTCTCTGTTAAAAGTTGGCAGCCACGTTCCGAAACTTTGTTCAATCATCACATACAAAAATGCGCAAATTATAAATACCCAAACCATGGGATATTTTAATAAAGCAAACATTTTTAAAAAACTCGAGTCTTTTGCTTCTTCTTTTACAACGCTTTCGTCAATTTCTGTAAAAATCATTAATACCAACGATAATGCGGTCAAAATCGCAATAACCCAATAAGTATTATTCCAATGACTAAAGCTGATCATTACAGAAAAGATTAAAGGACCGGTAAGTGAACCTGTCATGAATACACCTTCCAGCGTATTCATAAAACCTGTATGTTCCTTCTGACTTTTAGTAATTAAACCTACGGTAGAATATACAGAAACCTTCATTAGCGCAAAGCTTGAGCCGGTAATTGCGTATAATAATGGAGCCGACCAATATTCAGTAATTGAAGCAATAAGAATGCATCCGAATGTGAGCGCTATAAGACCGTAAATCATTGTTCTGCGATATCCGAATTTTGGGACTAACGAGGCAAGGGCAAATGAAACAACCATAATCGAAAGATCTTTAAAGGCTTCCAAAGTTCCGGCGGTAAGTCTGCTTACATTATAATCTTCTATTACTTGTGCAATTACAATTCCGACTGTATTTAAGAGAATAGCTAATACGAAATAACTTAAGAAAAGAGAAACTTTGATTTTCAATTTTGACATATTGATAAATCCCTTGGATAACAACAAATTTAAATATTATCTACGAACAAACGGTAGTTTTGTGAACTGATTTAACTCAATAAATAATTTTAACCCAAATTCGTATTCCCGATAAATCGGGAAGACAAATCGACTAACATTTTCTAAGAACTTGAAAACTGTACAATAGTAAGAAATACTTTTGCCGAAGGCATGGATTCCCAGCTATAAGTCGGGGATAATTTCATCAGTTCCATATATTTGTGCCAATTATTGGATAACATCACATTTTCTAATGAACAATCTGGGTTTAATAAAAGGAACCCGGTATATTTATACCGGGTTCTAAAGTCAACAAATCAGAAGTTAACACCGACTGAAAATCTTACGGAACGACCTAAAATAGGACGACCGTTTTTAGAACTAGGATCACGCGGATCACCTTCTGTTAAGCCCTCGGAGTTAGTTAAGTTATCCCCGTTAAGATTAAACGTTAGACCACTTGATGTAGATACATCAAGCCCAATATCTAGTTTTGAATAAGCATCCAACTGATATGAATTATCTCTGTCATTCCAACGTGCCCCAACATATCTAAGTGCACCATATATTGACGCGGCAATATTGTTGCTTAGCTGAAAATTATAACTTGGTGCAAGACGCAATTGCAAGTCAGGCTGACGCCAGATTTTTTTTCCTACTACCTTTGGATCACTCGATTCTGTTATTTCTCCATTCTGAAAAGTCCCTATAAGATTTACTTTGAATGCATCTTTGCGTAACCCCGCATCTATTTCGGCTCCAAATGTTCGTGTTTTTAAAAGCGCTGCTGCTCTTGCAGCGCCTACATCACCATCATATACTTCAACCGTGTTTAAGAAACCCGTGATAAATAAACTATAGAGTTCTTGATCAATTTTAACTCCCAGCTCAAATTGATTGAATAGATTTGGCTCTAATGTTCCTTTTACAGATAGTGAGGTACTTCCTGTATCTTCTTCTTTCAGTTTATAACCAACACCCTCTCTAATTTGGTCGAACATCGGGAATAAAGAACCTTTTGACCCTCGCACGAAGACCCCTAAATTATTATTCACCGCATAGTTAATAGCGCCTGTTCCAGACCAATCTGTTCCATCCAGATTAGCTATCTTATCTGTTATACCATCCGGAACGCCGTGATCCAATGTAAAATTAAGGTTAAAGAAATTATAACGGGCGCCAAGATCTAATCTTATTTTGTCTGTTATCTGCCACGAATCGCCGGCATAAATAGCAAACGTTCTTGCATCTCCCGCCTCATTAAGACCATAGTTCCAGCTACCACCATTGAATACCCTTTCCCCTTTATCATTATATCCCCAGCTACCACTTATACTATCTGCTGTTGCACTACCACCCACTAAAACATCACCATTGGCTACATTCTCGACTCCTATATGATTCCCAAGCGTCCAAAAATCTTGCGAAGACCAGAACGATTGATATGCGCCGACAGTGATTTTATGATTAGCAACTTCATTTGTTAAGCTTATATCGTTAGTAACAGATTCAAGCTGCTTTTCTACCACCCAAGATCCATAACTTTGAACATAACCCGAGGTAAGGGTTTTGCCGCCGACTGTTTTTATAGAACCGGTTCCTAGTTTTGCTGATAAATCCGATACATTCATCGGGCTTCCATTTGGCACTAATCCAAGAGTATTAGCCTCCCCTGAAGTGTAAGTGAGATTATCGCGAACTGTCCAGCCTCCGCCCAAGTTATAGTCAAAATTCAATCCGCTTACAATTCCTTTCCATCCGCGGCCGTTTGAAAAATCAAATTGTCTTTCATCCCCTTTTGCATTTATTTGCAAAATTCCAAAGCGTGTAGCATTTCCAAGCGGTGAAAAGGTACCCAGATCGTTACCTGTTCCTAAAGCCATAGGTAAAATCCATTGACCATAGTCATTAGTAAGCCTTGCAAATCCATTTACAACTCCTTTGTCAAAAACTTTTGTAAGTTGTACTGTAATTTGTTGTCCTCTTTCTGAATTAAATTCAGTATTTCTTATACCTGGTGAAGTTCTTAAATAACCTCCAACCATATAATAAAACTTTTCTGAAATAGGACCGCTTAAAACAGCATCCAATCTTTGTTGACTATAATCTGAAGTGGTGTACTTAACCCTTCCTTGAGTTTGATTTGTTCCCTTTTTTAGATTAAAATTTGTAGTTAAACCCGCCTCACCGTTAGAATATACCGAGCTTGGTCCGCCTCTCAATGCTTCTGTTAACGCTACAGTTTCGTCAATGCGGAATATACTGCTTTGCTCAAAGAACGAAAGCGTTTGAGTGCCATAAATAGGAGCTCCATTGATGGACATAGTTACAAAAGGGGCATCACCCGAAGAGGGCAAACCTCTCACGAAAATATTTGCGCCCGCTACACCACCCGAACTTTCAGACCATACGCCGGGAACTAAGTCTAATGCTGCAGCCGTGCTCATCGGTGCTAATTGTTCAAGCTCTGCCGCAGAAATTGTAGTAATTGCAAAACTTGCATCTTTCTTTCTTATTCCTGAACCGCCAGCTGTACCGGTAATCACCACTCCTTCCATTTGCAAAACATCTTCAGCAAGTGTAAAGTTTTGCGTTGTCGTTTTACCGGCAGTTACACCTACCTCTGCTTTACTTTCGCGATAACCTATTACAGTAACACGAAGAGTATAATTCCCCTCGGGAATCTTTTCTACCGTATAGTTACCGCTAATATCCGCCGCAGCTCCCATAGTTGTACCCGCCAGAATAACATTCGCGTAAGGAAGCGGAGCTCCTTTTGCGTCTGTGACTTTTCCGGTAATACTGCCTGTATTTTGGGCGACCAGCAGAGCCGGGAAAAGCAAAAGAATTAAAATAACCTTTTGCATTTTTTTGTAATTGTTTTTAATCATATAGCTGCTCCTTGTTATTATGAGAAATAATTTATATGCGGTAAGTTTTAGAACAATATCGATACTAAGTGCTTTAGAAAGTCAATATACATGCCAACCCAGAAAAATACGATACTGATGCGCTAAATAATTTTGGCAGTTAAAACACAACGTTTTATATTTTGTTGTTTTATATAGTTTTAGAAGGAATGACAGCCGAAGAAGTATAAATATTTAAGCAAGTTTACAAGACAAACGCATCTTTTATTGTTATCTATTTTACAGCATTGTTGTCAATTTGATAATTTTTTTTGTCTATTTTAAACCAAGTTCTTTGCATAAACGATGAAAATTTGAACGTGCTATGCCGAGTTTGTTTGCCGTTTCGGCATCTGTTCTGCTGTTTTTACGAACGAATTGTACGAATCTTCTCCTGAACTCGAGCTCAGCTTCTTTAAGATGTGGAACTTCTTCTTTTGAATAGATCGGTAACGCAAAACCTCCGAAAGCACCTTGATTTTTTATGCCAAGCGCAGCTTCAACTTCATCAACCCCAATAGCGCTTGTACCCATTAATACTAATCTTTGTACGACATTTTTCAACTGCCGTACGTTGCCGGGCCAATGAAAGTCTGTTAAAAACCTGCACCCCTCTTCCGTATTTTCCGGCGTATAAACGTGAAACTCATTACATGATTTTTCTATAAAATTATTAAACAGGCATACTATATCTTCCTTTCTTTCTCTTAAAGGAGGCAGATGAATATTTAAAATATTGAGCCTGTAATACAGGTCTTCCCTAAACTGCCGCTCATGCATTAATACTTCTAAGTTTTTATTTGTTGCTGCAATTACTCTTACGTTTACACCGTAACTTTTCTTTCTACCAATTTTATCTATTTCTCCATTTTCAAGAACTCTCAACAACTTAGCCTGGGCCAACAAAGGGAGTTCGCTTATTTCATCAAGGAAAAACGTACCTCCGTTGGCTTGTTCAAATAGCCCGGCTTTCTCTTCTTTTGCATCGGTAAATGCTCCTTTCTCGTAACCGAAAAGTTCGCTTTCAATTAAATCGTTAGGAATTGCCGGACAGTTTACCGTTACAAAATTTTCATATTTTCTTTGACTGAAATAATGAATATTTCGCGCGACTAGCTCCTTACCGGTTCCCGACTCCCCGATTATGAGTACGTTTGCATCGGTAGCAGCATAAGTTTCTATAGTACGTTTAATAGATTTCATTGCAGAAGATTCGCCGATTAACGAATAACGATTTATCGCTTTTTGAATATTATTCTCCAGCTTCGATTGTGAATTTGTGTGCTCTTTTTTTAAAACCTCTTTCTCTATTTCGAGTTTTCTTTTTTCGTATGCGTTTTTAATTGCGAGTACAAAATCGGTTGGCTGATAAATATAATCCAGATCGGTCGGGTTTTTAGTACCAAACCACGACGCACCGCTTTCAATCAACTGAGTTGCAAATTGCAGATCTGTTTGATTAATAGTCATCTTGGTGATAACGATTACCTGCAGAGTGCTATCGACTTTCTTTATGTCTTCAATAAGTTCTTCGCCGCGAAGCCCACCAGAGATTTGGTAGTCGAGAATAACAACATCGAACAAATGTTTGTTGCTTTTAATCAGCTTCAGCGTATCTTTCCCAGATGAAACAATGTCTTTAATGCAGATTATTTCTTCAAAAGGTTTTAAAGTAGTCTGAATTCTTTGTACATCGAACTCTTCGTCTTCTACTATCAAGATATTAATTTTGTTATTGGTCATATATTTTTCAGTTATGTGGAATTTGAATAATTACTACTGCGCCTTTACCGCTGTTATATGCGTCAATTTTTATTCCGCATCTTTTACAATTTTCATATGCAATATAACAACCATATCCTGAATTTTGAATTTTACTTTTAGTGGTTACTTTTTCCATGAATAATATTTTTATTCCGTTCTCACTTGTTTCCAAGACTTCCTTCATAAAGCCTACCCCGTTATCTTCAATTGTAACATTCGTAATTTTTTCCAAAGGAGAGTAACTTGTTTTTATGGAAATAATTGTATCATGATCTTTATTATGATCAATACAATTTTGAATCAGAGGTTCCAATATTTCCCAAATCACATATTCATTAATATGAAGCACCGGTATATTGGAGTCAAGTTCAAGTTCAAAGCGGTATTGTTCGCTTTCCTTATAAACTCGTTTAAAAATATTTTTTATGATGAATTGAATTACTGCGTTTAGATCAGTATTAAAACTAACGTTTCGTATAATATTAACAGGCGGATTAAAGTTTTTCATATCGTAAATAACTCGTCCTACCAAATTAGCATATTTAACGATCTGTGTTTTTATCGATTCAAAATTTGATTCGGTAAGATTTGATATATCCTGTTTTATAAAACCCATAATTTTTTCCGCTTTATGCTGGGCATGATAAATTCTTTTCGTAAACAGCGCTTCTTTTTGCTCTTCGATCTTTTGCGTAAGCTGCTTTTCCCTCTGCTGATAAAGCTCGAACTGCATTTGATCCATTTCCCGCACAAGAAAAGTAGTGATAAGAAACATCAAAAGAATACTGAATAATATTAACGCGGAAAAAAGAGCGCCCGTTTGATCGGACGAACTTGTTATAACCTTCATAATATCTGTAAAGTCGGGGATTATTTTCATGTAAACCGCACCAATAACTTCCCCCTTTACCGAAAATGGGACAAGTACATGAAACACCTGAGTGTTTTCTTTTTTATTCAACACGGTTTCATTTTTAAATAAACTTTCCTTCAATTCGATAAAAAGCTCTTTCGCTTTTACCCTATATGAATTATTTCTATTTTCTACCAAATGATTCATAACAACATAATTATAAAGCGTCCGACCGTCGTCGATATCAAAAATTTTATCCCCGTCAGAAAACAAAAGACAGATATCTTCGATGTTTTTTTGAAGCCTCTGCTGCGTCAAAATGAAATCAAGAGCTTCGACTACCGAGGAAGAATTGGATTCGGCGGTCAAAGATAAATTACTGCTCTGCATCAACAGTTCAAGAGAAGTAGTTGTTAAATCGGCGATTCTTTCAGCCGTGTCCCAGCGGTAAATATCTATGGATTTTCCGATTAGATTTTTTGTTGTCCGTGTATTTATGTACGATAATGTAATTTGCGATATAGTTATAATTACGATAAGTATAATGAAATGATAGAAATCAAACTTATATTTTTTTATTCGATTTAAATAACTCATAACGCCGCCATATTTTAATTTTCATTTTGTAATGCTGCATTTAAAATAGAATTGATTTGTGCCTGCGCAGATTTAAGAGCCTCTTGAACGGTTAATTCTTTTTTTAATGCTTTATTTAAATACAACGATAAGACATCGGAGATTTTGGTATAATTATCATCTGAAGGTCTATGCAAACCGTTTTCTATAATTTGCTTAAACTCACCCAGTCTTGGGTATTTTTTAATCAGTTCATTATTATTGTAAAAGGATTTTATAATCGGGAGATATGATCCCGTATTAAAATTTAATTCTTGTATCTCTTGTGAGACAACGAATTTTATAAAAGTAACAGCCTCCTTTTTTACCGAAGAAAAACGTGAAAGGATAAAATTCCATCCGCCGATTGTCGAAGTGGAATATCCGTTTGAGCCTTTTGGCAAAGCCGCTTCGCCCAATAAATTTAGCTTGTTCGTAGTTTTGGATACTAGGTTAGAATATTTTAATGTTGTGGGCCATCCCCTAAAAAAAGGGATGTTGTTTTCTAATGCATATTCATATGATTTGCTTTCATCAAATTTCGCTACATCCTTTGGAGTTATTTTATATTTATAAATAAGATCAACAAGCTTTTGAGCGCTCGCTATGGTTTGAGAATTATAAACATCAAATTTCCCGTTGGCGTAAATGCCGCCGCCTTCTATCCCGAGAATTTCAATATAATTACATATTAATCCTTCGTAAGCGTCACCCTGGAATACATAAAGATATTTGTTCCGAAAGCTTTCTTTTAACTTGATTAGATCATTCCATGAAATACCTTCTTTTAATTTTTCTTTGACCTCGGATGCGTTGTCTAGTTTTTCAATTAAATCTTTTCTATAGTATAAAACGCCAACATCAATAAAAAAAGGTATAGCAAACATGGTATCGTTATAAACACAAGTATTTAATGCCTGCGGAAGAAGTTTTTCTAACTCATTCGCGGAAAAATAGTTTTCCAAAGGCTCTGCCCATTTTGCAAATCTCGGTATCCATATTTGGTCGACGGCGAACAGATCTATTCGGCTGTTCCTGCTGCGAAGTGTAAGCGCTATTAATTCTTTCCTTTTATTGGTGGTAAATTTTTCAGTCGGTATGTCTACGGGTATTACTTCAATTTCACCTTTATATTTTTCATTGAATATTTTAATAAGCTCCGTATGAGCTTTTGTAATATTATCGGCAAAATAGACCTTCGCAACTTTTTCGTTAGTTATGAAGTCATTCTGAAAAGGGAATAAATAAAATACCACAGAAATTATTATTGCGACGAGAATTATAAAGTAGATCAGCCAGTTCGGAATGTTGCCGCTTGATGAATGAGGAACGGAATTGTAAATATTTTTAAACGGATTCATATTTTCACTTTTTTTTAACTTGCAACCAATATGCCAATGTAACAATATAGCATTTATTCAAGCCTATTTCATGATAAATGAACTACACCGAAGGGATTAGTGCATAACTAAATTTAATTCAAGCTTGTTTGAGTCTACTCCAAAAAGCAAATAAACCGTTAAAACGGTTAAAAGGAACACAACTGAGTCAAAATTAACCCACGACTTAAGTCGTGGGTTAATAACAACTTAGAGAATTGACGAACCGTTTCAACGGTTTTCAATTCTTTCTCAAAATTGAATTAAAAACCTTTTTGTAGTAGACTCTTGTTTTGAATATTGTATAATGAGCTGATGCGAGGCTTCAAGTGCAAAAACGGAAGTGCAATTTCAATTAGTGAAAACAATTGTATTGGAGCGAACGATAGAATTTTTTGATCGGCTTCTCATCACGGAACTTTGCCTTAAAAATACCAGAGAAGAAACAAAAAGGAGAACATTAAGGCAAAGAAAAAAAATCAATTTAGTTAAAAGTTAATTATTTTTAAGAAATTAAGAATAACTGAAACTATCTATTAAATATTTACTAATTTTGTCCGAATCCTTTTGAAGACATACAATGTAAAATATATTATTTTATTCCGCAGACTGAATAAATTTTCTGCGATTAGGTTATAGTTTCTTGAAATGTTCATAAACAAGATCAATTATGAGAATAGTAAAAATTTTGACCAATGCGTTTGTTATTATTTCCGGCACAATAACCTTCATGATAATGGTTATCATCGCTGTAATCAAAATTTACGACCTCACATTAAACGATTCAAAACGAAGTCATCAGTTGCAGCAAATGGAAATGGCAAAAGCTGCGGGAAATGGGATAAGCACTCATTTAGACCATATCGTGAAAGACATGCACTTACTTACAGATTTTGAAGGAATTCAAGACCTCGAACCAAGTTCAGTAAGTACAAACGTGAATCATTTATTCAATCATTATGATCGAGAAGATGTCTTATCCATTTTTATCGCAGATTCGGATGCAAATTTGATTCATATTGAAGGAGATTCATTACCGGATTGGATAATGCCTTTATTAAAGAAGCAGATAGACAATTCTCGATATGTTAATGATTGGAATAATTGCTGGTACTCACTTGTTGATCATAAAGATCAAGATGATTTTGCCGGAGGAATGGTATTTATAATGGTTATTCCAATTCTTCCTGAATTAGATGCTGAAAATAAATCAAATAAGCAGATCGCTGGATTTGTATGCTATTTAGTCAGTTTTGATAATCTCGTTGATAAGTTTATTGCACCCTTAAATCTCAGTAATCATGATTTTGCATGGATATTAGATGGCAGAAGCAGATTGATCTTCCATCCAAATCATGAAGAGATGCTACTTCGAAATACTAAGGATATAGACTCGGGCTGCATTTCTTGTCATTCATCTTTTGATGTGCAGAATAGAATGGTATCCGGCGAAGGATCTTTTGCTGAATACAATATTGGTACCGAACCGACAAAAATAATGGCTTATTATCCAATTGATTTAATAAATGAAAAATGGGTAGTGGCAATTTCTACTTTTCTACCAGAGGTAACCTCAAATCTTCGTGGAAAATTCCAACTGTTTTTTATACTCGGTGTTTTTATTTTAATTGCAATATCATCTTATGGATTGTCATTGTATTACGTTAATTCTAAAAGAATTAGAGCTGAAGAGGCTCAACGTCAATCTGAAAAGATGCAGAAGTTGCAGGAACAGCTTAATCAAGCTTCTAAACTAGCTTCAATTGGAGAATTAGTTGATACGGTTGCGCACGAGTTAAATACACCGGCGGGAATTATTGCAGCCCAGGCAGACGCAATACTACTTCAATTAGAAAACCCCGATTTATTTTCTGAAGAATTGAGTGTGATCAAAAATCAAACAAGAAGAATTAGCAAGTATACCCGCAGCCTCCTTAGTTATTCCAAAAGAATTCCATTCCATCCAGAGCTGGTAAAGGTAAATGAAATTATTGATGAGTGCGTTTATTTACTGATGCACCGTTTTCGTGCGCATAATATTTCTATCATAAAAAATTATCAGGATGATTTACCAGAACTGCGTCTAGATTTGGGACAGATAGAACAGGTTTTCGTTAACCTTTTAAACAATGCTGTTGATGCCATTAAATATTCGGGAGAGATAATAATTAATGTAAGTATAGCTGTTAAAAATTCATCTTTAATAAACTATACTACTATAGAGGGTTTAAACATTTCTATATCTGATAACGGTCACGGGATAAAATCAGATGTAATCGATCAAATTTTTGAACCTTTTTACAGCTCAAAAATACCTACTAAGGGATCCGGTCTTGGACTTTCCATTACTAAAGCTATTATTCAGCGACATGGAGGGAAAATTGAGGTTACAAGTAGTTCGAGTAAAGGCACGACCTTTAGAATCTTTCTTCCATATAACTTCAAACAGGATATTTGAAATATGAACGCTACCGCAAAAATACTTATTGTAGATGATGAACCGGAAATGCTTAGTGGGTGCGCAAAAATTATTAGATCCTTGGGATATCAGCCTTTTCCGATACAAGATGGTTCCCTCGCAATAAAACTCATCAAAGAAGATGAATTTGATATTATTTTATGCGATCTATTGATGCCAGAAATTGACGGTATGCAGGTATTAAAGGCTATTCAAACTTACGCACCGCTCACACCGGTAATAGTTTTTACCGCATACGGTACAATTGACCGCGTTGTTAATGCGCTGAAGATTGGGGCATTTGATTTTATCGAAAAACCATTTGAAACGGACTACTTAAAAGTTGTATTACAAAAAGGATTAGAACAAAGAAATCTCTTCCTTGAACGTGCTAATTTAATTCACTTATTGGAAGACAAATACAGCTTTGAAAATATTATTGGGCAAAGCCCTGCAATGCGTAGAGTTTTTGAGATGGTGGAAAGCGTTGCACAATCAGATGCAAATGTTCTAATCACAGGTGAAAGTGGTACCGGAAAAGAATTGATCGCCCGAAGTATTCATGCACGAAGCAAGCGCCGAACAAAATCATTTGTTCCAGTAAATTGCGGTGCATTCCCCGAAAATTTATTTGAAGCAGAGCTGTTTGGATACGAGAAAGGGGCATTTACTGGAGCTACCCAGAACAAGATTGGATTATTAGAATTTGCTACAAATGGAACTTTCTTTTTGGATGAAGTCTGTGAATTTCCGTTAAATTTACAAACAAAACTATTGCGTGTTCTTCAGGACCAACAATTGCGCCACCTTGGAGGAAATGAACTAATACAAACCAATGTAAGATTAATATCTGCAACCAACCGCAACATGCAGCAAGCACTCTCTAATGGAATTATGAGAGAAGATTTTTATTATAGATTGAACGTAATTAATATTGAAATGCCCCCTTTGCGTGAAAGAAAGGAAGATATAAGTTTGCTGGCAAAATTTTTGTTCCAGAAAATTCTTAAATCATCACCCAAAATAATTACTGATATTGACAATGATGTAATTCTGCTATTGGAAAAATATAACTGGCCCGGAAATGTTCGTGAATTGGAAAATGTGATTGAGAGAGCCGTTACATTAGCGAAAGGTGATCGAATTACTACAAACGAGTTACCAGCAGAAATAAATACTGAGAATGATTCAACAATTACATTTAATAATTTATCACTTCAAGAAGCGAAGAAAAAAACAATATCCGAATTAGAAAGAAAATATCTGATTAATCTGTTAAAAAAGCATAAAGGAATTGTAACAAAAATTGCCGATGAGGCAGGTATGACAAGGAGAAATATTCATCGCATCCTTAATAATCATAAGATTGATCCAAATTCATGGCGTTAGTATTAACATCAATTAGTGAGTCCACTGCAAAAAGGCTATTTATTCAATTTTGAGAGAGAATATTAAACCGTTAAAACGGTTCGCAAATTCTCTAAGTTGTTATTAACCCACGACTTAAGTCGTGGGTTAATTTCGAATCAGTTATGCTTCTTTTAACGGTTTATTTGCTTTTGGGAGTAGACTCATTAGCATTTAATCACATACTATTTTCATTAAACTGAATTACAACAAATCTCGTTATCATTTATTTCCGGAAAAATTAAATTTCTCGTTACTCATGGTAAATGAGTGAGACATTGAATTCACACGATACCTTCAGTTGTCACACCTCTATAACTTTATAGATAACAACAAGTTACGCTAATGCGGATAATATAACGGGAAGTTCATTTCTCATTTTCCCCAATTTTTATTTAATATAATTTCAAATTATATGAAGTATATTTTAATAGCATTATTGCGATAACAGACAATAAAGGAGATAATAGTCTAATTATATAGTCTTGCATTAAAATATTTTTATAATTGGCACATTTTTTGGTAGTGGTTTTACAACGCATTAAGTAAGGTTGAGAAAAAATGCAATATGGAATAGTAATAAGTCAGGATTCGGAAATTATAACTTTATGTGAAAATGTTGGTAAAGAAATAGGCTTGAAAATTATCTTCAGACATGACCTTGCTAATTTTATACTCTGTCTCCAAGAAAATAATTTTCATGTAGCAGTTTTTGATTTTAACGATTTGGATAATAATAATGTCGAATGGGTGAAAGTAATAAAAAAAATGCGACCAAAGATTCCACTAATAGTGTTTACTAAGGAATCAATTAAAATAACAGGTAGTAAAATGTACGAAGAAGGTCTTTTCTATAATTGTATTAAACCTGTCCACAAGGACTTATTACGTAGTGTTCTGTCTGCTGCTATAACTTCATATTCGGGATGAAATATATGTTATTAAAAAATATAGGTAATGATATAAAAATTATTGAAAATATGTATTTATATCCCTCATATTACTACTTTCGTGATAATTCTAAGTTGATTAAAAACTTCCCGTCACAAATAAATTCCGGTGAAAGTATTCAAATCATTAATAATCGGTTGAGAAATCACAAATCTTATAATTTATAAAATAATAAAGGAAAAGTTATGAAAAATGTATTTACAGTGTTTTTATTCTCCACCCTTTGTTTCAGTTTAGTCGCTTTTGGTCAGACCTTAAATGTAACACCTGGTACGTCAGTATTAGACGGAGTTGTCTCTCCTGGTGAGTGGACTTCTGCCCCGCTGGTTACTAACGTAGGTGTTACGTTGAATGCAATGGCTGACGGACAATATTTATATGTCTCAGCATCTTGGGTTGATGGAACAGAAAATATTCAAAAAAACGAATGGTCATTTGACGGTTCTGCGTGGTCTAAGTCAGGTAATGAAGATCGTGTTGCTTTTATATGGGACATGGGATTAAACGGCAGCGACGGAGCCAGTTGTGCAACTATGTGCCATGGAGACGGATTTATGAGCACAAATAATGGCACAGTAGATGTTTGGCACTGGAAAGCAGCCAGAGGAAATGCATTGGGTTTCACAGATGATAAATATTTTAACAATGTACTAGGTGGTGACGGCGGCAGGCATGGTGATCCGGGAACGAGCGCATATAGTGATAATGCTGATGACGGTTCAGGATTTCCATCTTTTATGGCAAGCGGAGATCCAGGCGCAAATACTAGTTTCTTAGCAAAAGACGCTGCAACTCTTGCAGCTTTTGATCCATTTGATATTATATCACCTCATAAATATGCAGAAGCAGTTGCATTTGATAACGGCGCTGCATTCTCTTCCGGTGATGTTATACCCGGATATGTTCTTCGCAATCCGGCTGGAGATAGAGCATCGGTTCAATCTGCCGGAAAATATGAGAACGGAGTTTGGACAGTTGAGTTCAGAAGACCTTATACCGGCAGTGATTATGATTTTGAAGTTGTACCCGGTTCTTCTGTAGAATTTACTCACGAGATTTTCGATAACACAGGTAGTGGTCATCCAAATGATGGAATGGATGCGACCCTTTATACTTTGGACTTTTCTGTAATTACTGATGTTGACGATCAGTTATTTACAGATATCCCAAATTCATTCGAGCTAAATCAAAATTATCCGAACCCATTTAATCCGAGTACAATAATATCTTTTTCCTTACCGATGGAAGGTATAACTACATTAAAGATTTATGATGTACTTGGAAGAGAAATTATTACTCTAGTAGACGAATTTAAAAATGCTGGAGTTTATACTTATGAATTTAATGCGGGTAATCTATCGAGTGGTATTTATATTTATAGCCTACAATCATCAGATATAAGAATGACTAAAAAAAATGTTACTAATTAAATAGTGTCAATTACCTTTATACAAAAAGATAATCCCTCGAAGTGATAGCTTTGAGGGATTATCTTGATTGTTCAAATTATGGGGAAAAATTGAAATGCATCAGATGCTTAAAGAACATAGATTATTTAAAGAATGCACCGACCAAGAATTAGGTGAGATTGACAATATCTGCCAAAAAATAACATTCAAGGAAAATGAAATTATTTTTAAAGCGAAAGGCTCTGCTAAGTATTTGTATTTAATTAGTGAAGGTGCTGTAGAACTTCTATTCGAAGTAAAATATTATAATGCTTCACAAAATATAACTCTTGATAGAAAAACTAAAGGAGATGTTTTCGGATGGTCTGCACTAACCAAGCCAAATATCTATACACTTTCAGCCCGGGCAGCGCAAAATTCTGATCTATTGAGGATAAACGAAAAAGACATTAATGAATTATGTGCAAAAAATGACCATTTGGGATATATACTTATGAAAAACATCTCTGAAATTATAGGTGAGAGGTTTGAACTAATTCAAAAAATATTGATTTATGAGGTTCAACAAAATCTTAAGGATAAGGAACAATAACATTTTATAAAAGTGAGAGACCTATATGGAGAATGAAGATGACTAAGTTATTTTTGATTAAACTGGTATTTATTGGCGCAATTACTCTATCTGTTCAAGCGCAGGAAAAGAATGATAGTGTTACATACAGTTATGTAGGCACTAAAGCGTGTAAGAAGTGTCACATAAAGCAGTATAAATCATGGAACAAAACAAAAATGTCTAAGGTGTATGATCTTTTAAAACCTGGTGAAAGAGCAGAAGCTAAGAAAAAAGTTGGACTGGATCCTGAGAAGGATTATACTAAAGATACTGAATGTCTTCCATGTCATACTACCGGATACGGTAAACCAGGTGGTTTTGTCAGTTTCGAAGAAACACCAGAACTCGTAGGAGTAAATTGTGAAATGTGTCATGGTGCCGGTAGCGAGTACACGAAAGATCATTATATGTCTTTAAAGAATAAAGAATACAAACTTTCCGAAGTACTTAAAGTCGGCCTCATCAGCCCGCCTACTGTTGAGACTTGTACTTCACTGTGTCATAATAATAAGAGTCCATTTTTTAAATCTTTTGACTTTGCAACTAGAAAAGATGAGGACACACACAAACATTTACCATCAAAATATAACCATAAATGATACTTCCCTAACTAATAGTGAATAAGATGGGGAAAAATGATAAATATTGCTTCACGAATAATAAGGATCATCCTTTATGCGGGATCTAATAAAAAAATATTTCAAACTATTAATAATTTCTCTTTTTGTAATAAGTGTATTAATATTCTGGGCAGCATCTGGAGCAAATCCAACCAATATTCAACCCATTGCATACAATCACAAACTTCATATTGAATCAGTAGAATTAATCTGTAGTGATTGCCATATTTATGTGGAATCAATGCCATCAGCCACAATTCCAAACATCTCAATATGCGAAGAGTGTCATTCTGATGATCCTATAACTGATTCACCTGAGGAACTTAAGCTAATTAAATATATTGTGGAGGAAGAGCAAATACCGTGGCAGCAGATTTACTCAGTTCCCGATCACGTTTATTTTTCACACCGAAGGCATGTTTCAATAGGTGAGTTGGATTGTTCTGAATGCCATGGGCATGTTGAGGAAATGACTGAGCCGATATCTTATCCGGCTTGGCTACCTTCAATGGATAATTGTATAGCCTGCCATAATGAACTGAAAATTACAAAGGACTGTTTATCATGTCATATGTAAATTTTTTTTATGAGCAATATTTAGGAGTAATCTGTGGAGATTAAAAGAAGAGATTTTCTTAAACTACTTGGTGGAATTTCAGGTGCGGTAGCTTTTAGTGCATACGGGTGTAACCAGATAATTGATATTCCTGAGAGATTAATTGAAATGGCAAAAAAAGGTGCCGGTATTGAATCATGGAAAAATACAATTTGCGGTCAATGCCCCGGTGGCTGCGGAATTAGTGTTAGGCTTATTGACGGAATCCCTGTTTATATTAAAGGTAATCCAATATATCCGGTAAATCAAGGTGGAATGTGTCCTTCGGGTCATAGTGCTTTAGAAGTCCTGTATAATCCTGATAGAATAAAAGAACCAATGAAACGGATCGGTCTTCCAGGAAGCGGGAAATGGGAATCAATTAGTTGGGATGAAGCACTGCAAATAATATCTGATTATATGATTAAGCAAAGAGAAAATAATAAATCTCATCAGGTTGTATTTATAGATGGCAGTGAGCAAAATAGCTTGATGAAAGAACATATCAGTCATTTTATGAAAGCATACGGCTCACCGAATTATTATCAGTATCCATCTGTAAAAAATAGTTCAGTCCCCTTTCAGTTGCTTCAAGGAATTGAGCAAATTCCATCCTACGATTTTTTTAACACAAAATATATACTCAGTTTCGGCTCAAATTTCCTCGAAGAAGGATACTCTCCTATCTACTACTCAAAAATGTACGCTCATCTTAGAGAGGAAACCGAGGCGAGACGTGCACGTTTCATTCAGATAGATTCTAGAATGAGTCTCACTGCCGCAAACGCAGACCGTTGGATGCCAATACGACCAGGAACATATGGTGCTCTTGCGCTTGGCGTAGCTTACGTACTTATTCGCGAAGAATTATATGATAAGCAATTTGTTAACAAATATACTTTTGGTTTTGAAGATTGGACTGATAAAAATGGGCAAACTCATCTTGGATTTAAAAGTAATGTGTTAGGAAACTATTATCCGGAACAGGTTTCTGAAATTACCGGCGTACAGAGTGAAACAATACTTGAAATTGCAAGAGAATTAGGTATTAACAAACCATCTTTAGTTTTGGGTGATCAAGGTAGTGCGGATAATACAAATAGTACATTTTCACAAATGGCAGTTTATTCTTTAAATGCTCTGTTAGGAAATTTTAATAACGAAAGCGGATTAAGTTTCACCGATCAACCGCCTCTAGCTGAATTACCTGAAGTTAAAGTAGATAAGCTAGCTACAATAGGAAACAAACAGCCTCCAATTGGGCTTTCGCAAAACAGTGCTTTTCCTTTTACAAATTTTTCAGTAGATTCTTTTATCGAAAATGTTTTAGCAGATGACCCATATCCGGTTAGCGCATTATTTTTATACAAGGGAAATCCTCTGTTTAATGCATTGAATCATCATGATTTTGCCGAAGCACTGAAGAAAATTCCTCTTGTAGTGAGTTTCGACTCATTCCTAACCGAAACAAGCGAATACGCTGACATTATTTTACCGGATCATACTTTCCTGGAAAAGTGGGATGAAATATCTAATATTCCTTCAGTAGGATTTACTCATGTTGGAATTCAGCAGCCGGTTATAGAGCCGTTATTTAATACTAGAAATTCCGCTGAAGTTTTAGTCGATTTAGGAAATCTGATCGGAGAATCTGTTTCCAATGCCTTGCCATTTGAAAATTATGAACAAGAAATAAAATTCCGTGTCGAGAAGATTTACAGGTCGGGAAAAGGCGCAATTATATCAGAGGGGTTGAAAGGATCGTGGTTAGAGTTCCTGCATCAAAGAGGATGGCAGGAAGGAGAATATAATTCTTTTAATGAGTTCTGGGAATTATTAACCAGGAATGGCGGATGGTGGAATCCTATCAAACAGAAAAAGTATATTAAGAATTTATTTAAAACTCCATCGGGGAAATTCGAATTCTATTCTCAATTACTAAAAAAGAAAATAGATCAGATAGTTCTGAGCAGGGGTGAAGATACACCTCAAAATCGAGAACTCTTAATTAATTCACTAAATATTTCCGCACGTGGAGATAAAATTTTTCTACCCCATCATGAAGAGGTTCCGGTTGATGAAGGTATTCCGCTTTATCTTACAACTTACAAGTTACTAACCAACCGGAACGGGCAGTCTTCCAATCAACCCATGATGCAGGAAATGTTCGGTTATACAAATCGTAAATATTGGAGTTCGTGGGGAGAGATTCACCCGAAAACAGCAGCACAGAACGGTATTTCAGATGGTGATTGGATGTGGATTGAATCCTCTGTTGGAAATATTAAAGTCCAGGCAAAAGTTCATCCGTGTGTAATGCGTGATGTTGTCGCCGTCCCATTTGGGTTGGGTCATACATCTTACGGCAGATTTGCAAAAGGATATGGAATAAATCCTTATTCTATTGTGAAGAACAAGTATGATGTGATAAACGGAAACTCGGCACCTCAGGCAACTAGAGTAAAAATTTCACGGGCAACTTAAGGAGTAAAAAAGAATGCCAAAATGGGCAATGGTTATTGATCTTGATAAATGTACCGGTTGTGGTGATTGTATGGCTGCATGCAAACTGGAGAATAATATCGCAATTGTTAGCCCTGAAGAAGCTAATGTAGGGCGTGTGATGTTCTGGATGGACATGATAACTACTTATGAAGGTGAATATCCGAACATTAAAGTTAAACGAATTCCTAAACCCTGTTTTCACTGTGATAATCCTCCTTGTACAAGAGTCTGTCCGGTTTATGCTACTTATAAGAATGATGAAGGATTAGTCGGACAAATTTATCATCGTTGTATTGGATGCCGTTATTGTATGGTAGCATGTCCCTATACCGCTAAGGTTTTTAATTGGTACGAACCTAAATGGCCGGATGAATTTAAATCATGTTTAAATCCGGATGTTTCTTTACGGATGGTAGGAGTAGTTGAGAAGTGCTCATTTTGTGCCCATCGTTTGATAAAAGTTAAAGAAAATGCCGATATGGAAGAGAGGGAAATTTATGATGGAGAATACTCTCCTGCTTGCGGAGAAAGCTGTCCCACTAATGCAATCTATTTTGGAGATATTGACAACAAAGAAAGCCAAGTTTATAAACTTTCACAAAGTTCTCGTTCCTACCGGGAAATGGAAAATTTGGGAACTGAACCAAAAGTTATTTATCTATCCAAAAGGGAGTAAATATGCCAAAGAATAAACAGTTGGATTTCGGGCAGGATGCAGCGCTATATCGACCTATTTATGAAACCGGGAAAGGTTTTTATATTACTGTTTGTGTCTTGCTGGCAGTTTACCTCTGGGCTCTATACTTGTATATAACTCAAGTTTATTACGGGTTGGGTGTTACCGGTATGAATCAACCTATCACCTGGGGATTTTATATTGTAAATTTTGTATTCTTTATTGGGATCAGCCATGCGGGCACATTGATTTCAGCAATTCTACGCCTTTCAAAGGCTGAATGGCGCAGACCTATCACCAGAATGGCGGAAGTGATTACGGCAATCGTTCTCGCAATTGGTGGTTTACATCCAATTCTCGATCTTGGTCGTCCGGATCGAATGCTCAACCTTTTGTCTGATGGTAGATTGCAATCCCCTCTATTGTGGGATGTAACAAGCATTACAGCTTATTTCACAGCAAGCACAATATATCTCTATCTACCAATGATTCCTGACATTGCTAAATTGCGTGATAGAGGAACAAAATTGAAATGGTTCTACAATTTTTTATCGTGGGGATGGCAGGGAACGGCGCATCAAGTAAAAGTACTAAACCGCGCAATAAACATATTAATGGTAATGGTTATTCCAATCGCAATTTCAGTCCATACGGTCATATCGTATATATTTTCGATGACGCTTCAGCCAGGATGGCATAGTACTATTTTTGGTCCATATTTTGTTGTTGGTGCAATATTTTCTGGAATTGCAGCTTTACTTATTGTAATGATTGTTTTTAGGAAAGTGTATCACTTAGAAGAATATCTAAAAGAAATTCACTTTCAATATTTGAGCACTCTTCTTCTGATTATGTCATTGCTTTGGTTTTACTTTACTTTTTCAGAGTTCCTTACTGGAATTTTTGGATCACAAACACACGAATTGCATATTATCGCATATAAATTTACAGGTGTTTATGCTCCATTTTTCTGGGGTATGGTTATTTGTAATTTTGTAATTCCTGTAATAATTTTAAGTTTTAAAAAGTTTAAAACGATTACTGGAATTATGATAGTATCCATATCGGTTGTTATTGGAATGTGGTTGGAAAGGTTAAATATTGTTGTTCCATCATTGGCTAATCCGAGAATGGATTTACCATTGGGAATTTATATACCATCACTAGTTGAGTGGGCTTTATTTATAGGCGGTATAGCTGTTTTTATGCTGGGATTTACCATGTTCGCCAAGTTTTTCCCGCTTATTTCAATCTGGGAAATAGAAGAGGGTCGAAAAGAAAGCATAAAAGATGTTGAAAAGCGTCTCCGAAGCTATCTACCCGGCAAGGAGACATAAAACACTATGAGAGATTATTTTATTCAATTTTAAATGTATGAGCAAAAATAAACATATAAATTGTTTAAGGAGCTATCTTTATGCACGCAAAAACAACATATATAGCACAAGTATTAAGTATTTCACTAATTTGGATATTTGTAATTGCAATTGCAATTTGGATTATCAATCTACTATTAATTTCTATTGAACTTAAAGATGTTCCGGGTGCATCTATTGGAATTAGTATTATTGTAATTCCGGTTTTTTTCGTATTAGCAGGTATTCTTACTTATGTGTTTATAGGTCTTCATAAAGAGGAAAAAAAAATTATAAAATCCTCCCAGGAGTAATAAAATGAAATTTTTAGTACAATTAATTTTGGTAGTTTCTATTGGGGCAGGTTGTATGCTGGCGCAGGAAATCAAACTTCCTTCCAACCCATTAAAAGGGCGTATTGTCTTTGAGGAAAAAGGGTGCATTAAATGCCATTCAATCAGCGGGTTCGGAGGAAACATTGCCCCGGATTTGAGTAGAGAACACTACTATGGAAGTTTTTTAGAATTGGCTTCAATTATTTGGAATCACATTCCTAAAATGAACAGAAAGTATAGAGAATTAAAATTAAAAAGACCCAGTTTCTCTCAAAGCGAGATGCTTAATTTAATTGGATTCATTTACTACTTGAGATATTTGGGAGAACCCGGAAGTGTTTCGAACGGACGAAAATTGTTAAGTGATAAAGGATGTATCGTTTGTCATGACGTAGCTGGTTCCGGCGGAAAAAAAGGACCTGATTTCGACCAGCTCCAACAATTTGCTTCACCTCTTTATATGGTTCAAGCTATGTGGAATCATGGGCCTGCTATGCAGGAAGAAATGAGAGAACTTGGAATGAAATATCCGTCTCTAAACGGTCACGATATAGTTGATATTACAAGCTACATTCAACAGGCAACTATTGGAAATATTGAGATTAGAATGGCGCCCGGTAATCCGGTAAATGGAGAAAAGGTTTTTAAGAAGAAGCAATGTCATAATTGTCATTCCATCGATAAAAAAGGTGATGCAATTGGAACAGATTTAAATACTATTGATCTACAGAAAAGTGTGACTGAGATTGCAGGTTCAATGTGGAATCACAGCCCGGTAATGATAGATTATATGAAATCGGAATCTATAACTTGGCCGGAATTCAAAGGAAATGAAATGTCGGATCTAATTGCTTATCTTTACTTTTTAGGTTTTGAAGATGAACCGGGAGATCCAATTAACGGAGAAAAATTTTTTGTAGATAAAGGATGTATAGGCTGTCATGAAGCAGAAGTAGGTATTGGGCCGGAGTTATCAAAAATGAAGCGGTTCAACTCACCAATTCGAATGATTCAGTTGATGTGGAATCATGCAGATCGCATGGACGACCTGCTCGAAATTAAAAATGAAGAATGGCCGATAGTTAGCACCAAAGAAATGCAGGATTTATATGCATTTTTAAGAAACGTCACTAAACAAAAATGAGGTAGCAAATGTGTAAAAAAAAGATTAGTCTATTTTATATAGTTTCTCTCATTTCTGTGAGCTTAATAGTAACTAATTCCTACCAGATTTATGCTGTTGATTCAGGGCAAGAATCTACAGAAGATCAATGTATTATATGCCATACAGAAATAGATTATATGCCGGACGATTTCCAGGAATACGATATCCACTCATCAGAAGGGCTTTCCTGTACAGGTTGTCATGGAGGTGATTCTTCCGCTACTGAGGAAGAAGATGCAATGAGCGCCGCAAACGGATTTGTGGGTTCCCCGGATAAAAAAGATATTCCTAAATTGTGCGGTAGGTGCCATTCTAATATTGAATTTATGAGAGTCTTCCAGCCACGTATCGCAACCGACCAGGTAACACAATATTATACTAGTACTCATGGTGAAAAGCTTTTAAAGGGAGATGATAAGGTTGCGGTTTGTACTAATTGCCATTCAACTCATGCTATTTTGCCCGCCACCGATCCCCGCTCAACCATCTATCCTTTAAATGTGCCCAAAACGTGCAGAAAATGTCATAGTAACGCTGTTTATATGAAGGGAAGGAATATTCCTACAAATCAATACGAGATTTATTCAAGAAGCGTTCATGGAGAAGCATTATTGAAACATAGAGATATCGGAGCTCCGGCTTGTAACGATTGCCATGGAAACCATGGCGCAACGCCTCCAGGTATAACGTCGGTAACTCATCTTTGCGGTAGCTGTCATGTAAACAACCTTGAGTTTTTTAGAAAAACTTTAATGGCTCGTGCGTTTGAAGAGTTGGATTTTCACGGATGTGAACAATGCCACGGTTATCATTCTGTTCAGAGAGCTGAAATTGATTTCGTTGGCGTAGGTCAATCTTCATTCTGTTTAAAATGTCATGACGAAGGTGATGCCGGTTATGAGGCTGCAGGCAAAATGAGATCTCATTTAGCTGATTTGGTTTCTCTTTATGATTCAACGAACGCGCAGATGCTAAAGGTAAGAATAAAAGGGATGAATGATATTGACATAGGTTACTTGTTGCAAGACGCCAAACAAAGTATAATTCTATCAAGAACAATGGTGCATACATTCGACCCTATCCAAGTACATGCCCAAACACGTCAAGGAATAGAACATCTTGAAAAAGCTCTTGATTTAGCTGAAGCTGAAATCGATGAATACTATTATAGAAGAATCGGGTTTGTTTATTCATCCATTGCGTTTGTCATATTGGGCCTTGGTATTTTTCTTAAAATTAGGACTAATAAAAAACAATAATTACAAGAAGAGATTATCTTTTTTTATAGTTCAGTTTCCAGAATAGCAGCCATCCGAATTTTTACGTATATCGTGATGAAATTTACACGGTTACAGTAATTGCAATTGAAATAGCTGCGAATAAATCGAAAACTGTATTGTTGAGTCCACTCTGAAAAGTCATATTGTTATTAACCCCACGTTTTAACGTGGGGATAACAAGCTAAAAACAAACTTTCCCAAACGGGTTTTAACCCGTTTGGGGTTTTTCGGAGTGGACTCATTGTTACGATAAATAAAATAAATATTAAAAATTCAACAAATATAAGAGCATGATTGAATTTATATTAAATGCGTTTTGAATATTACTTCAAGTGTGGGTTTGTTGTTTCAAGCGCAAAAACGGAAGTGCGAACTCATTTAATGAAATCAATTGCTGGGCGTAGTTTTGAGCGCTTTCAATTTTTTTTGATCGGCTTCGTTTCTCGCTAAGCTCGAAACGAAGCCTGGTGGAGGTGGCGGGAACCGCGCACTCCCTATACTACACTTTCTACAACTACCTTATAATTATAATATGTTAGATTATAGCCTAAAAACAAACTATTTACAAATTATCTTATCTACCATCCTATCCTCAAAATGTACTATTATATCATATTTCTTGTGTAATCCTTGTGTCCTTTTGTCTAATTTATTATATTTGTATATAATATCGGGATACAAAAACACAAATGAATGTACATTTCTATATAGACCGCAATAAAAGAGCAAGTGACGATAGAACAATTTGGGCTTATATATCCGAAAGGGATCGTTCTTTCTTATTACACACAAACGCAAAAGTAAACTTTAATTACTGGGATAAAAAACAACAAAGAGCGCAAGTAAAAGGAGTCAAAGATAAAATTCTACAGGGCAGACTTTCAGCGTTAAACTCATATCTAAGCGAGCTTGAAAATAAATTACTGAGTATAGCCGATAAATTAAGAACAGGAAATGTCTTCATCACTTTTGATGAAATTGAAGCCGAGATTAAAAAGCAATTTTCAAAGAAAGGAATATCCTTCTTTGATTATTTCGATGAATTCATTACAGTAAAAC
>JAHJTX010000155.1 GCA_018829545.1 Bacteroidota bacterium
AAATACAAAATAACAATGTTCAAAACAATAAGGACGATTGGTGATTGTAAATTAAAGATTGAGTCCACTCTGAAAAGTCATATTGTTATTAACCCCACGTTTTAACGTGGGGTTAACAAGCTAAAAACAAACTTTCCCAAACGGGTTTTAACCCGTTTGGGGCTTTTCGGAGTGGACTCAAGATTGTGATTTATCCCGACAAAATAATCGGGACAAGTTTTTAAATTTGTATTTTGGGTTTTTCCGGTTTATCCGGGTTAGGTAGAAGAAATCCATTTTGGAGGCTCAGATAATTAATTTGCAAAATCAGCTAAAGGGAATAGCCGAATAGAACCTATTCATACTGAATCAAGAATTCAGATAATGTGTAGTGCCTAATTCCTTTGTAGTTGGAATAGTGAAATTTATCCACGCTGATTAATAATTTTTCGTAATTATCTTTAATTGCAAGCAAATTTCCGAATTCATGTTCAATTACTTTTTCGTCAGAGAGCAGATAGCAAACCTGCAGATAAACAATTCTATCTTTTTTATGTGCGATAAAATCAATTTCTTTTCCCGCGTCAACTCCAACATTGATTTCGTAGCCAAGATAAATAAGATGCATATAAACGATATTCTCAATAATTTTTGAAATATCTTGCGCGCGAAAACCGATAAGGGAGTTTCGCAACCCTAAATCCTCAAAAAAATATTTATCGTTGATCTCAAAAATCTTTTTGCCTGCAACTTGCTTACGGGGAACTCTATCTATTAGAAAAGTATTAGTGAGTAATCCTAAATAATTAATTACTGTGTTTGGAGGAATATTAATTTTTTGGCTCTTCATATAGTCACTAATTTTTTTTGCAGAAATAATGTTACCCGTATTTTCGGCAATATATTTAACAAGCTGAATCAGAAATTCAACATTACGAATATTTGCGCGGGAGACGACATCTTTCAGTAACACAGTATCGAAAATACTTTTTAAATATGGGATAATAATCTCTTCTTCCAATTTCAGATTTTTCAAAAACGGCATGCCGCCGAAACGCATATAAAGATTTAATGATTTTTCGATATTCTCAAGATTATGAAATTCCAAAAATTCCGGATAAGAGAGTGGATTAATTTTAATTTGAATATACCTGCCTGAAAGACGGGTTGCCAGTTCACTTGAAAATAAGGACGCATTGCTTCCGGTGATATAAATATCAACATTTTCCTTACTTTGTAGATCTCGCAAAACCTTTTCAAACGCAGGTATTTCCTGAACTTCATCAATAAAAATATAATTGTAATCTTTAGAAAGATGCAATTTGATGTAATCATGCAGCTCTTTCGCAGAATTGATGAAATCGAAACTGTACAACTCCTTATTGATATAAATAATATTCGAACTGCCGCCCTGTTTTTTTATCTCTTCTTGAATGCTAAGTAAGAAATAACTTTTACCTGTACGTCTTTGTCCAACCAAAACTTTAATTAAATTTTTACCGATATAAGGTCGGACTTGCTCTAAATATTTTTTTCGTGGAATTATATCCATAATGTCTCATAAAATTTTGTTTAAATATATTTACAACTAGAAGAATTGCCAAGACATATTTTAATTACAACTAAAACTTTATTGTGTAACAAGCAATGTTTTACATATAACTAAAACATGTTTGTGGCTGAGGGATACGCAATACATTGCTAAGAACTCAGCCTTTGGGTAAAAGGCATATATTTGTATTCAGTTGAAACGACATCGTCAAAATTACAAAGCATTATCATACGCGATATTAAACATTAGTTTTATTTAAACCACCGAAGCCTGCAACAAACCTCGATGGAATAAATAAGAACGCTACTTCAACATAATACACTTTTTAACTTCTGTAAAATTTGGAGTAGAAATTCTATAAAGATAAATACCTGATGGAACAATTGCGCCGGATTTGTTTCTACCATTCCAGTTTAACTTGTGATAACCTGACTGCATATCACCGCTGAATAGTTCAACAATCTCTTCGCCTAAAATGTTGTAAATAGTTAATCGAACTTTAGAGTTATTTGGCAGCCCGAATTCTATTGTTGTTTCTGGATTAAACGGATTCGGGTAATTTTGCGCAAGCAAAAATTGATCTGGTAATGAAATAGTTTCTTCTTCGATGTCTGTTAAAATCCCAGCTTCGGGAGTAGGAAGTTTTTTATCTGAGTAAATATGAAATTCTCCAGGTGCAAGTGAAATAAGAGCGCTAGCATCATTAATTACAACTGAGTCTCCGCTGAAGAAATCATACCATTTACCCGAATGCTGGAAAGCAGGATTTATCTGAGTTTCAGCCACATTAAAATTTCCGATAATTGTAACGCTCATTGATGCATGATTCAGCGCAATCCGCTTTGCGCCGGACGAAACAGACATGCTAAAATTAGTGGTTTCAAAAACATCAAAATTTTTCTTCAAATCAGTAATCACCGAGATAGTTTTATAGAGGTTTTCTCTATTGATATCATCCAAATAGTTCCATAAAATCGGTTTGTTACCGACTCGTCCATTTTCCTCAATAGAAACGTCATACCCGAGTTCACCGAACTGCCATATCATTTTCGGTCCAGGAATGGAAAAGAAAAATGCCGAGGCAAGTTTTATTCTATTTAAAGCTGTGGGCAAATATTTAACGCTATAACCACCGCTCGAATTTCCATACAACAAATTTTTATACATTAACCTCTCTTCATCGTGACTTTCCATGTAAGAAACTAAATGAGGAACAGACCAGCCGCGGTTTTTATATGACGCCCATGAGAAGTCCGACTTTCCGCTTTCGTTGTATCCCATTGTTGCTTCGTTAAAATTATAGTTAGAATTTCCCCAAACAAGCATTCCATATTCTGCCAATTCTTTTTCTTCGCTATTATCTACAAAGTGCTCTAGAATTACATAAGCTTGTGGATCGGTCTGCCAAATTGCATCTGCCATTCTTTTTAAAATTTGAATTCTTGCATTATCTCTTGCCCCGCCGTCACCGGGAGTATTTGTAAAACCTTTTGTAAAATCGAATCTGAATCCATCGAATTTGTATTCGGTCAGCCAGTACTTATTAACACGGTCTACAAAATCTTTTGTCGCTTGGCTTTCATGATTAAAATCAGAACCCCAAGAATAAACAGGATTAGGGGAAGTAACATTGAACCAAGGATTATCGGGAGACGGACGGTTATTTGCAGCGTCCCAATATAATCTCACTAAGGGATTCAATCCGTATGAATGATTAAGAACCATATCCAATATAACGGCAATACCCTTGCCGTGAGCCGCATCGATAAAAGCCTTTAAGTCATTTTTCGTTCCGTAATATTTATCAGGCGCAAAGTACATCATCGGATTGTAGCCCCAGCTTTCGTTCCCTTCAAATTCAAAAACGGGCATGAGTTCAATTGCATTAACGCCTAACTTTTGTAAATAATCCAATGTATCAATTAGTGTTTGGTAATGATGCGTAGAAACAAAATCTCTTATCAGCATTTCGTAAATAACTAGATCTGTTTTCTTGGGTTTAAGAAAATTATCGGTTGTCCAGACATAATTGCCCTGCGCAGTTTGCAGAACGGAAACTATTCCTGTTGTTTTATCGGTCGGGTATTTCTTCAGATTTGGATAGGTTGCATCATCAATCCATTTATCGTTCCATGGGTCAAGAATTTTATCAGCGTATGGATCGGGAATTTTTAAGTCGCCATCAATCAAATACTGAAATCCGTATTCGGTGCCGATACTAAGATTGTTTACGGTAATCCAGTAAGTGGAATTATTGGGAGTGCGGTTCATCTGAAAAGCCGTATCAATCTGCCAATCGGTGAAGTCGCCAATTAAGTAAACAAACTTCTTATTCGGCGCATAAAGAGCAAGAGTAACGGAATTGTTACTGATGTAATTTATTCCGGTTGTAATTCCATCCGGGAGAGGAAGAACGCTCGCTTCGATATTAACTATATACGATAAGGAGTCCGAAGCCTTTGTTCCATTATTGTTTACCCCAACAACTTTAATCCAATGCTTGCCGGTGGTTTGAACAACTAAATCATACTCCAATGAATCTGTTGTGGATCTTGAGAGAACTATATTATCTAAAAACAAACTTAATGTATCTGCGTCCGTGGCTATGGCTTTAATTGAAATCGTATCGTTCAATTCAGTAAATAAAAATTCCTCAGTTGGACTAACAATAGAAACATTAACACCTTTTTCGTATATGGTTGCAAAAATATCTCCGCCATCCGAATCGCGTCCGGTTTTTTGATTGTCACTACTGCGGAAAACAAAAGCCAGCTTTTGAATATTTTCGGCTGTTTCAGTTACTTTGTAAAATTCCCGCGGATTACCAATTACTAATTGGTATAAATCGGTTCCGATGCGTGTGAGCTTGGGTTGTGTTGTATTATTTCCCCAGCTTCCAATTACGTGTTTCCAATCAGATGGCGTTGCGCTCAAATTTGTTAAAACGCCTGTGTGTGCATAAACATCGCCTGTGTATCCCCTCAATCCTTGATTGCCCTCAGCGGCGTTAAAAATAACAATAATTGAATCACTCTCTTTGGCAAATTCAGGGATGGTTTTAAGAACCTGCGAAAAAAGCAAGCCGGTTAAGAAAATAGTAAAACTAATTATGAATTTAATTCTCATGATGATCCTTTATAATTGTAAGATTATTTATTCTAATAAATATTTGAATTAAAATGCAGTTGAATTTATAGCAGATATTCTTTTTAATCAAGGAATTCCCATGAAACTCCCAACCGCATGCCCTGTTTCGGCATAGGATAAAACGGAATTAGATAAAAATTTTCATCGAGTATATTTTCAAATATTACGAAAATGGTCGCCTGATTCTGAATTCTTCCGATTAAAAATAAATCGAGCTGTTTAATCAGCGGAACTCTTTCAGTGTTTATCGGCTTAAGAGCCTGACCAAGTTTTAACGGAATAGCATTGCTTCTCTGAAAGTCATAAGCGATAAAACTTTTTTCAGCAGATAACACGAATGAAAATCCTGCCTTAACAAAAAGATTATCGTTGAAGTGTATATTTGAATAGAACAATTCCGTTTTGAAAGCGTATTCGGGAAGAGAGGACAAATCGTTATCTGAATTGTTGAAATAATAATTTGCCTGCCCGGCAAAGTTGATTTTCCAAATTGAAAAATCCAGATCAAAACTTACACCCTGCCGCGTAATATTTTTTTGAATAAATGAATCAGTCTCATTAATTAAAGTATCTGCCGCCGAAGCCGTATAAAGTGAAAAAGGCATTCCATCGTTATTAATATGGAAATACCCAAGGCTGCATTCAAACAAGGGATTATAATACCGCACGCGGGTTTCAATTGTCTTCACGTTTTGTGGAGTAGTTGAGCCGCTAAAAGAAGCAGTTGAGGATTCCAGAGCAGTGAGCGGTTTGCCGTAACTCGAAGTTCCGGCAAAGATTGATATACTCTTTGTTACGCTAAAAGAAAATTGAGCTCCGGCGCCGTAATAATTCACTGCCCCATAATTAATTAACTTTACAAATGAAGATAAAGTGAATAGAGAATCAAGTAAGGAAAATGAAATTACTCCCGCAGTAGAAAAATAATTCTCGGTATCAACGCTTACAAGCTCTGTGTCATAGGTTAGATGTTCATAATCTGCGAGCAAGGTTAATGTTGCAAAATCAAGTGAAGTTTTGTTTTGCACAGATATTCCAAGTGTCTTGTACCGATTATTATTTACTATCCGTGGAACTCCGGATTCAAGATTATACCTATTCTGCTTGAACGTAAAAAGACTATTGATGTTGTAGAAATCAATTTTACTCTCGTTTACATTAAAAATTTTTGCGAGCAGTGAAGCATTATAAGTATGCGTTGTCGTTCTGGAAAAACGTGATGAATAATTAACAAGCGCATTTCTAGGTTCAAACATGTCAATAGTTTTTACAACTCCGCCGTTAAGTTGAATTTCCGATCGGAGATAATTATAGGAAGTGAGCAGATTAATATTTTCCGAAATTAAATAATTTATTTTAGCCTCTGCCTGCCACGATCCAAAAGCAGTATTATACTCTTTCCTTGCACTTCTTGGATTAATGCTTTTGTTTGTAACATTAAACGAGAAAAAAGTTGAGCCGGTAATAGGAGTTTTAAAACTTATATCAACAAGTCCTTCTTCGTCAGGCGCTTGATAAAATCTTAAATGCGATACCGGTCTTTTCACATCATCTCTTTTACTCGTAATGCTAACGGAGGCGGGATTATTATAATGCCCGTAAATAAAGCCCTCTGCAAGAGTATTGATTTGAATTGAATCTACTGATTCAATTTGCAGATGATTGAGATCGAATGAATTCTGCCATCTATTGTTAAGAACAACGCCGTCTCTTACGTAAGAAATGTTCGAGTAACCAAGACCATATATCATTAATTCATTAGGTTGACCAAATGAACCTAAATCCTGCAGAGTTGTGAAACTCATTTTATTCAGAATATCTCCGGCAGACCTATAATCAATCAGCAAAACATCATCGCTTGTAATTTTATTGCTTTTATTTGAGGAATGACTCAAAGCGAAACCTAGATCAATCGGAATAATCTTTGAAAATTTTTGTTGTTTGCCGGATTGAATTGTATCAATTGAAGAAACTGTTGTTGAATCAGTTAACTGGATGCGCGCAGCAATTATACTAGGGAACAGAAGGCATAAAGCGCTAAACGCTATTAAAATAGATTTATAAATATTCATTCGTATGATTCAAAATTTATTGAACGAAAACTACTAAAAATATTTTAATGTTGATTCGGTTAAAGCCTAAAGTCAATTCATCACGATTAGACCATGTTCAAAAGAAGTTCTCAGTTACACCTTTGTTGTAAAGGTTGATATTTTTATTGAAATAATAATGATTGTTACATATAGTTATTTTATATGTAATAAATTTTATTTATTTTTTTGCAAAGGAATTCACACATTAACTAACAAAGGAGTAATAATGGCAGAATCAAAATCAATGACAAAAGCAGGTATTATTGATCATCTTTCAACCAAGCTTGGAGCGACAAAAAAATTGTCGGGTCAATTTTTAGATGAATTCGTTCAGTTGGCTTATAAACAGGCAAAGAAAGATTTTACTATTCCAGGTCTTGGCAAATTAACAGTTGCTAGCCGTAAAAAAAGAAAAGGGCGCAACCCAGCCACTGGAGCAGAGATTGTTATACCTGCAAAGAAAGTTGTTAAATTTAGAATTGCAAAAGCTTGCTCAGACGCGGTATTTCCACCAAAATAGTCAGGCTTTTTTGAGTCCACTCTGAAAAGTCATATTGTTATTAACCCCACGTTTTAACGTGGGGATAACAAGTTAAAAACAAACTTTCCCAAACGGGTTTTAACCCGTTTGGGGTTTTTCGGAGTGGACTCTTTTTTTAGAAGTTAAGGCTCATCGTTTCGGTGAGCCTTTTTTATTTCCATCTGAAATTATTTTCTTGCTGAATCTGGGCAGATTATTAGCCTTAGTTTTTTCTAAAATACCCTCGTAAAGATTTTGACTTATGTTACTTAGAATTGTGGTGAGTAGTTTATTAAAGTTTTTTATATGCGGTTGCAATCCTATCTCAATATTGTTTTGTGAAAAAAGATAAACGGGCTTCGCAAATGAACCGTCGAACATTCCTCCTTTTATATCCGAAATATCGATCAGCTTTAACTCAATTCTTTTTTCGCTCTGAAAAAAATTCGAGCAGATTATCTTCTCGTTATCAATTTCTATCGTGAATGGAAATGATCTGTAGAGTTTCAAATAATAGCGGTTAAGAACATAGATTAGAGTTACATTTATTATTAAGGGGAGCAGTAATCTCCAATCGCCCTGCACGGAGAGCAATGTTATCAGCACAAAAAGAGACATGAGGATTGTTAGCGGGAAATTAGCATATCTGTAAACAAATTTAGAGAAAAGCGAATAACTGTATTTTGTCATAGTGAAACCCAATAATATTCATAGGCAAAATAAATAATATTGAGTCCACAGAAAAATATGTTAAAAGAAATCCTTAGAGATCACTTAACCGAGTGACCTTTTAATTCTGTCCCATATTCCGCTTCCCAGCATTTCATCTGCATCGTCGTCAAGATTATTTACGATCGTGACAATATCTTCCGAGTCTTTCCAATTGCTTTGTAAAACGTCCTCGTTGCCTTCGTCGGCGATAAGTTTTAACACATGCCCGGCAAGAGCGATGTCATCCAAATAGCCGATTGGTCCTATTACAGCCTCTGGAATGAAATCGACAGGCGAGATAAAATAGCTGATTGCAGATTTAACATTTTTCTTTTGAGTTGCTGTTAGTCTTACATCAGACTCAATATCGCAGAGTAACTCAAAGAACTTTGGCGCGAGAGCAAAATAATGAGACCATTTGTTGTTGTTTAATATACCTTTGCCTTCCCACTTTGTAAATTCGTCTGTAATTTTTTTGTAGAATTTTTCTTGTTCACTTGTCATAACTTCCCTCTTTTAATCAAAAGATGTTTGCATTAAATTATTAATTAAATGTTCCTGAATCACATTCAGATGTCTTTCGTTTGTTCTATTTGAAGATAATTGCGGAAGTTGATTAAAATCAAAAAAACCAACTTCTGTAGTTTCATCGCTTGGCTGCGCCGTTCCGCCAATTAACTCGCAAATAAAAATAATTTTAAATGCATGAAAAAATTCCATCGGTCTGCCGGATCTATTAGCATCAAATACGCCGACTAACTTTTTCGCTTTAACTATGTATCCGCTTTCTTCAAGCGTCTCTCTTTCGGCAACCATAGATGGAATATCACCTACGTCTGCCCAGCCGCCGGGCATAGCCCAAAGTCCATCGGACTTTTCACGGACAAGTAAAATTTTATCATCCTGAATAACCGCAGCTCGCACATCAATTTTAGGGGTTGCATACCCTGGCTGCTGCATAAACACTTTTTTAGTGTTCTCCTTTTCAAGTGTAGTATAAGAACTAACTATCTCGGCAGATATATCAACAATGCGTTCATATCGCTGCTTGTCATAATCGATTTCAGAAAAAGCCAATCCAGTTTGACCTAACGATTGAAGTTCTCTGGCTATTTCTAGCCATCTGCCATTTTTCATTTGCTGCAATAAGATAATTTGTCCGCTAAGTTTGCAGTTAAGTTAATAAATAATTTCCAATCATTCTTATTAATTGTGCAGTCTAATAACCAATATCAACAGGTCTTTTCATTTCGATTAAATCGGAATTGCACAAATCTTTATAAGTAATCAGTCTGATTCTATTTTGAATTATGAATTCACTAAACTCATCCGATAAAAGCGCGTTAAGTTCTGCATTGCGGTGTTTACTCATCTCCGCAAGCCCGAATGTATTCATGTCCTTCATTGCCTTAAGTTCAGCATTATCAATTCCAATATGACATACGAGTAAATTTATATTAGTATCGTGTAATTGAGAGACCGTATAAATAAGAGAATCCAATTTGTCGGGAATTGGAACGCTGTACATGCTTGGTAAATCAATTTCATCGAAGTATCGAGAAATTCCGAAATTGAATTCGCGTGCAAGCTTTTCTACAATCAATCTGTACTCGGGCTTGTCTACGGCAGTTCCCATGTGATAATCAACATAATCAATTTGTAAGCCTGAGTTCAAAGCTCTCTTAATTTGAGCGCGGAGCTCAACTTCAATTTCCTCAACGATAGGATTGTTCTCGTACAATGATGCTCGAGATGGGAAGAAATAACCATCGTCATCAACCAGGCTCGGCACAGCATTTGCGCCCGATACGGGACCCCACCTATAATTTTTCCATTCAGCATTTAGAGTGAGATGAATACCGATAGAAATATTTTCAGCGCTCTTTAAAATATCTACCGCTTCTTTATACCATGGACAAGTAAACATCACTGAAGCCGAAAATGGTGTTCCCGATTCAATCATGGCTTCTGCCGCTAAATTTACAGAGTGTGACATTCCAATATCGTCACAACGTATTAAGAGAGTTTTTTCTTCATGCGCTTTCTGCGCGAAAGAAATAAAGGATAAAAAAAGAAAAAAGAATGAAATCATTTTAATTAACATCATTTTCTCCGGTGAGGTTAAATTGCAGGCAAAAAGTATTGAATTGGAATATTATTTCCAAGAATACAATGAAGGAAATTGATTTGTGTCATAATTTATTATTGCATGTGGAACTTTCAAAAACGAAATATAGCTCTGCTAAGTCGCAATTATTATTTCTGGTTTTAGCGAATCAGCGCAAAAATCAGCTTTACTGGAATCGTAATCTTCTTGTGGAATATCAATTGGAATAGAATCATTTTCAAAGATAAGAGATTGGGAGCCATCATAATTTTTTGATGTCAAACTTGTATTTGACTTCAAACACAAAACCACAGAGACTGCAAATAGAATTATGATAATTCCCAATTTGTACATCATAATTTTTCTTTTACTTCTTAAGAATTTTTATGCTGGAGTTCACGGTGGATAATTCAATTTCCTGTCCGCCTCCATTCACCTTGAACTTTTTTCTTATTGATTTTTTGTCTTCGTTTTCATCGGTTGAAACCGCTGCAAAATCCGATTCAATATTGTAGCCGTCCTTTACTTCGTCCCACCAGCCTCTTAAGCGGATTTCTGCGCTAATGGAAGCCTTTGCAGACGCCGGAAGATAAAGCGTAATTTCGCCATGAGCCGTTTGAATAGTGGATTTTGCATTTCCACTCGGAGTTAAGTCAATAGAAATATCTCCGCCGGCAGATTTTGCGTTTACGCTGCCCGCCACATTTTTGAGAACAATACTACCGCCTTTTGTATCCGCTTTAACTTTTCCGTTTGCGCCGTCTAACCGGATATCTCCGCCAAAGGTATTAAGCGATGCGCTGCCGGCAATTTTTTTCAAATTAATATCGCCGCCGTAGGTTGTAACAGTTGCATCTCCGCCGACATCGCCTATGTTAATGTCGCCTCCGTAAGTGTTTACATCAAGCGTTGAAGATGAAGAAACAATAGAAATATCTCCGCCCATTGTTGAAACCTTTGCTTCTTTACCACTAAGAACTCCGACTGTGATATCTCCGCCCATTGTTTTCAATTGACATTTCCCGGTAGCATCGCCGATTTTAATATCTCCGCCTGCGGTGTGAATTTCAATTTCTCCTTTAACGTTTTTGAAATCAACGTCTCCGCCTGCAGTTTTTACGGATACATCTCCATTCAAATTGTTTTTAACGTCAACATCACCGCCGGTAGTTTCCAGAGATAAATTGAATTCAGCAGGAATTGATATTTCAAAATTGGCATCGCTAGACCATCCCCAGGAAGAGCTGTAAGTAATTTTTACAGTATTTCCATCTTGAGCCAATTCCAAATTCCGCAATTCATTTTCGTCCAAACCGGAAACTTTTACAAATACTTCCAATTTGTCCCATGTCCTGATTGTAATATCGCCCGGATTAACGTCAACTAAAAGCGTTCCGCCCTTGCTTACTTTGAAGGACTGCGTTTTGTAAATATTTTCCAGATTAGAAGCAAACGCGAAGTTTACAAGTCCGAAGAAAAGAATTAGAAAAAAAGTTTTGTTGGTTTTCATGTTAATTAACCCCCTTTAATAAAGAAGCAGCGCGAATTTTTACAAATTGATTGCTCTCTGCTTCAAGTGATTTAGTTAGTTCGTGAATTACTTGTTTGTCTACTAAATTGTGATGTAGTTCAAATTCCGCAAATGCGTTTATAGACGCTACGCGCAAACCCGAGTTATCATCGTTTGCTAGAGTGAAAAGAAGAGCATCCTTAATTTCACCATCAATGGGATACATTTTCAAAAGATTTAAAGCTTCAAGACGCACGGCAGGATTCTTGTCCGCTTTTAACGCCGAGATCAATGCGTTTTTAATTGTTGGATCGGGAATAAAATTTCTTTTTGATTCATTCGCTATTGCTGATAAAGATTTAATTCTTACTCCCGGATTATCCGATGAAACAATTGCTCTAGCAAGAAATGTTTTTATAACTTCATCGTTAGGCGAGCCAAGAAAATCTACGGGTTTAACTGCATCAAACGAAATGCGAACGTTTCCGGTTGCGTCTTCGTAATTAGAGACTTGTATGTTCGAAATGGAATAACCCGATTTATTAAGCTGATCAATATCAATGTTACTTTTGCTCAGTTTCAGGTAATCCAAATCACCGGAATTATAAAAAATAAAAAAGCCAATAATCAATCCGGCTACTAAGGAAAATGAAGCGCTCAAAGTAAATTTGGGTAAACTTATTTCCCACGATGAAATAAAATTATTGATTCTCTCAAATATCGTTGATTTATTTTGAGTATAGCGAAGAACGGTTACTAAATCTTTTCTTAACTCAGAAATAGATTCTTCATTCATTTTTTTCGGTTTGCTAGATGCAATTTTATTGTAAAATTTGCTCTTCTTTTCGAATTCCAGTTTAGCTACCGCAGATGCCATAATTAACTTTTCAAGCTCTTCTCTATCCTGCGGATTTAACTCATCCATGAAATACAGTTCTATTTGTTCTTTCAGTTTTTTCTTATTCATTTTAACACCATTTAATCTTCCAAATGTTTGAGGAGCTGCCGCAGTTTTTCGTTAGCGGTAAATAAATATTTTTTTATCGTACCTTCAGTGCAGTTCATTATTTCTGCAACTTCCTTTATTTTATATCCTTCGTAGTGCTTAAGAACAAAAGCCATTTTCTGTTGAGCCGGAAGCAAATTGACCGCGCCGGCTATTTCATTGCTGATTTCTGAATTTATTGCAAGGCTATCAGCGCTTAACTCTCCTCCTATTGTATCCGAGATATTTTCACTTCCGTCTTCGTGAGTGTATGCGGGCTTATCTATTGAATCTAGTTTGTGCCGCTTTTCCTTACTCTGATACGAAATGCAGACATTTGTTGTAATTCTATAAAGCCAAGTTGAAAATTCACTTTTGAACTGAAAATTGTTTAATCCCTTAAAAACTCTGATAAACACTTCCTGGTAAATATCTTTTGAATCTTCTTCGCTGTTTCTAAATGAAAACGCAATGTTTAAAACATGGCGGTCGTAATATTTCAGTATTTGCTCGAATGCAAACATATCGCCTTTCTGTGCTTTTATAATTAAGTCGTTAATTCTATTTACCATTATAGTTCTTGCCCATTAGACCTAAAGAGTTAAAAAAGGTTGTAGCAAAAAGTAAAATAAATTTTTTATAGAAATGATGACGATAATTTTTTAATCTTTCCAGATAAAATCGAATAGGAGATAGGAGGCTGTAAGCATTATTACATCGTAAGAAATAAGCACGGCAATTTCCACAAATGATTCTTCAATGGATTTTCCATCTATAGAAAATTTAGTGATCTCGAGAAGAGTTAAAATTAGAGGCAGCAAAATTGGAAAGGAAAGAACAGGATACAAAGTTCCTTTTGAGCTTGCTTTTGAAATGATTGAAGCGATTATTGTTGACGATACGGCAATGCCGATATTTCCAAATATAAAAGCTGTGATGAAAAGAGATACATTGGCAATTACGAAGGAATCGAATAGTACTGAATACAAAAAGGTAATGGCGATATTCATAAGGAAAACTAAGAGAAGATTAAAAATTAGTTTTCCGTTAAAGATGGTTGAAGGCTTTGCAATCAATTGAAGCGTGAGAGTTGTCCCTCTTTCTTCCTCGGAAACAAATGCGCGGGAAAGTCCGGACATTGCGGAAAAAAATATGACGACCCATAATAATCCGCCGGTTAAATACTTAGAGATAGGTTCGCTGCCGATTGAAAAAAGAATTACGCTAATCGTAACTAAAATGAACATGGCAAGCGCATTAATTGCATAACGTGTTCTTAGTTCGGACTGCCAGTCTTTCTTGAATAAATTATATGCTTTCATTCGTGATTCTTAAAATTTTCTAAATAAATAATTTCCGAGCAAAGTTCTAAATCGCTTTCCTCGTTCGAAGCAATTATAACCAAATTGTCCGCGCTTTCGCGCTTAATAATTTCATAAACTTTTTGTTTGCCGGGCTGATCCAAATTTGATGTAGGCTCATCCAATAAAATTAAACTAGGCGAATGAAGCAGAGCGAAAATAAACTTCATCCGCTGTTTCATTCCGGAAGAATACCCTTTTAATATATCATGCTTTCTATCTAAAAGATTAAACTCGTTTAACCAGAAATGAATTTTATCAATATCGGGTTTGTTTCCACGTATTTTGGAGAAGTGAATTAAATTTTCCTCCGCGGTAAATTCATCGTATAAAACTAAATACGGCGAAACGAATCCGAGGTAATCATGCAGTTCTTCTTCGATAATTACCTTTTCACCCGAATGATGAATTACGCTGCCCTTTGTAGGAGAAATAATTCCGGAGATTATTTTAGCAAGAGTCGATTTGCCCGAGCCATTCTTTCCGGCTAAGCCATAAATTTTGCCGCTGTTCAACTGATAATTAATATCTTTAAATATTAATCTTCTACCGAATGTTTTTGTTACATCTTTAAGTGTTAAAGAATATTTATTCATTAATGATTGCGAGCTTTCCCTTTTTAATTTTTCCGTCCGAATCGGTCACGAAAATATAAACACCTGTTGGCAATCTTGCGCCGGAAATAGTTTTACCGTCCCAGGTTATTGCGTATTTGTCTGAAGTAAATTTTTTGCCAACGTCGGAATAAACCAGATCTAAAGAAATCGAATAGACGCTTAAATCGGCGATCCCAGCAGAATTATTGTCAACTGGTAGTGACATTACCTGGTCTTTAGAATAGACAAATGGTTGTGGATAAACAAATCGAATCTCATCCTTCATTGCGGTTGTAGTAATATCAACTGTATCATTGCGGAATAAATTGGATTCCTTGAATAACTCGTTTGATGAACTTGATATGCTTGAATAATATCCATCCATTATTTGCCGGCTGCCCGCAATATTCGATGTCGCCAACAAGTATTGATAATTCAAACTGCTTAGTGGCGTTTTGCTTCCCGCCGTAATATTTGCATAAGTGATAATTGAAACAAGCGTATCGTTCTGCCCGAGATCAAATACCATGTAGTTGTTGGAAATTGGAATAGCAGAATTCATATATTCTTTTTGCGGCGGTGAAAAGGAGTACTTTGCAATCGGCGTAATTTTAGGATAAAAGGCTGCCTCCGAAAAAAATCTGCCGCTCTTTGCTCTGAATCCGGTTAAATAATTCCACAGACCAAAATTATTGAATTCATATTTCATTGACGTATTGTTTTCGATAAGCGCTCTGCTTATTGCTTCGAGAGCGGGATAGTTTTTTAATAATTCCCAACTCTTCTTAATTATTTTGTATCCTTTTAATGGATCGCCTGCATAAGCGAATCTCTCTTTTAAATAAATATTCCAAACAGCTAATTCGTAACCGTTGAACGATATAAAGCCTTTCTCCGGCTTGCGAAAATATGAACTCATGTAGAAGTAGTAATCATTAATGTCGTCAAATACAAATTCTTCCATCGAAGTGGATGTAAGCTCATAATACCATGTGTCTTCACTTTTGTAACCATAGTTGCCTACTTGAATTGCGTGATGAAATTCGTGTGCGACTGTAACTTTTGCGCCGTTTATTCCTATTGTGGGAACTTGAGAAAAGTCATCGTCAATTGCCATGTAACTGATAATTACACCGGCGTTATTTTCCTCAAAGCGGGTTTCGCCGTATGTATCTTGACCAAAATTTAATATATAAACGTCATACAAATTGTCACCGCCATCTCCGTTATCGTTATGAGGCGCGGGATAGCCAAGGATGGTTACTTCAAAATTATACGTGGAATCAAGCGCCAAAGCCAATTCATCCAAATCGTATTTCGGAACTGTAGAGCCTGAAAGATTATAATGAATTCTAAAGTTGCCGGAAGGAGAAACAAAACTAGTATCAAGTTGAGGTCTGGTCGCTAATAACTTTAATATACTTTGCTGATATGAATCAAAGTAACTCAAATTTGCGAGTAGAATTGCGCTGATACCAAAGCCGCATTTGGGGTGAAAATCTTCCGAATGGATGCTTTCGGTTGAACGCATAACATCATCCAACCCTCTCATTTTAACATAAGTATTAAAGAGCGAATCTAAGTTCTGCGAGGTAATGTTACTTGCCATCAACACAGAAATTATCAACACGGAAATTCTAATCATTTAATCTCTTTTAGAGTTACAAAATTTCTTTGGGGTTCTCGATAAAATAAGAACCGTTTTTTATTGATTATTACCGACGTAAAATAATTATACATTCCTACGGATTCAATGTAATTTCCAAACATCTTTTTAAATTTTGAATCACTCTCAAAAATAAACGGTATAGCGCCCTCTACAATTACAGGCGAAAACAATTGCTCCAAATCAATTCCGGCATTAAGAGCATTGATTACATCGGAATAAACTGCCGAGGCATTATAACTATCAAAATAAATCAGCGGTTCAATGGACACAATTGAGCCAACTCCCTTTTGCTGTGTAATTGGATTGCGGGTAATATTAAGTTTACAAAAGGCGCTGCTATCTGCGGACTTAAGCGGCATACTCTTCAACAGTTCGGTTTTACCATCGCTTAGATTTAGTTCATTCAGGGTTAAAACCGAATCGCTTTTACTCCAGAAAATAATTTCGGACGCAACAAAAGGAGAATAAACTGCGGACTGAATTCCGCTTAATTTTAAGTCGGTAATTTTTCTGCTGATGAGCCCCTTCTCGATTTTGATGCTTTCCGTGGTGAGATTGTTTTGATTATTACCGAGCATCGAAAAGCTCAAATCACTAAGCCCATTGTAGGAATTAATAATTATGTCTTCAATTGAATAAGTTGAATACACAATTTTCTTTTTAATATTAAGATCATTCGTTGCATCAATGAATTCAATTGTGTATCCATCGTCATAAACAAGTGCAAATATTAAATACTGTTGCGAATCAAATGCCTTAATGTTTTTAACAAAGCCGTTTGTTTTTATATCGTAGATAAGTTCATTGAAAATTTTGGGTGTTGATTTCAATAATCTAAAATTCCCATCATCATTATTAACGGAATAAAAATAGAAGTTTTTATCAATACTAATGGTTCCGCATTTATCCGTAGAAGTTTTCGTTGCAAAAATAATTTCGGTATCATTTTTTGAATATCTTTTAATCGAATGAACTCCTCCATCGAAATTTAGCGTGTAAACGCTAGCGGCATCAGATTTTGTAATAGATAGGATATCGCAAAGCTTTTCATCTGATGCAAAGACAGTTGAATTTAATGAAGGCAGTCCCGTATTAAAATGAATAAGGAGTTTAGATGAATCTGAAGTGATAAATGAAATATCCAACAGTCCATCGCTATTATAATCCGCTAAATCAAATGTGAGAATCGGTTGATCGGATTTAAGGCTGATTCTATTCTCGAAAGATGAAACAGAATCGCCGAGAAAAATTTCAAAGGAATTGGAGGTGCTTAATATTAGATCTGTATAATCGTCATTATTAAAATCCGCTGTTCTAAAGCCATTAATCTGTTCAAAAATTTTAATAGTGCGCTGCAAATTCCATGAATTGAAATGATCATTGTATAGCAGCGCGACTTCATTATTCAGAATGTCAAAAACGGCAATATCTTTAAAACCGTCGTAATCTAAATCCAGCACATGCGCAGATTCATAAAGACCTTCCTCTAAAATGTATTCCTTATACAGTATATACTTGTGCTCGCGCAGTTTCATTAATCCTTCAAAATTGCCTCCGCATACAAGCGCTTCATTTTTCCCGCCGCTGTTCAAATCGCTTATCGTAACCCACGATGGATAGGAATTCAAATTAATTTCATTGAGTAACTGCAGCGTTCCATATTTTGTAAAAGAGGCAAGCCCAACCATTTTAGATGATCTTGAAGCGAATAAGTAAAAATCCTGCCGCTTGGTTGAATTCATAAGCTGAATACAGTCAATATCATAGTAGAAAAATTTCTCGATGCCGGATTCATACCCGCCGTCTTTATTACCGGGAAGAATGTAAAATCCTTTTTTACCTTTTTTATGAAGGATTATATCAGGATTGGAATCTTTATTAAAATCGATAACTGAAATTGCAGAATAACCCGGAGGTGCGCTTAAATAATTATAAGAAGCAAAACCATTTATTCTAAATTGGGAGTAGGTTGTTGTGCAAATGAAAATGGATATTAGAATGAATTTAATTTTTCTTAATAGAGCTAAGCCTTGCTTCCCGTCGTTCCAGCGCTTCATTATATCTTCTGATTTCATCTTCGGTTTTAGGAGTAATTTTGTGTGCTTTTACCGGTTTTCCATTTTCATCAACACTTACAAATGTTAAATACGCAGAGTTGGAATGAATCCGCGTGCCCTTAATAAAATTTTCGGTAAAAACCTTAACTCCCGCCTCCATAGATGTGTTAAAAACTCTGTTAACCGATGCAACTAAAGTTACAACATCTCCCAATTTAATGGGATGATGAAAATCAATTTTATCAACGGAAGCTGTAACACATACTCGACCGGCGTGTTTTGCAGAAGTAAGCGCAGCGCATATATCTATCCAATGCATTAATTGACCTCCGAGGAGATTGCCTAATTGATTTGTGTGGTGCGGCAGAACTAGTTCTGTCATTGTAACAATCGATCCGTGCACAAATCTATTTTCGCCTTCTTCTGCCAAAATTAGTTGCTCAAAATTTGATCTTGAATTTTTGCCAATTCGGCGGCATTTTCATTTTTAGGATAGCGATTTAAAAATTCAGTGATATCCCTAAGCGCCTCGGAAATTCTATCCTTATCCATCAAAATTCTAATTTTATTGTAAAATGCCATCGGAGCAAATTCGGTATCGTGATAAGTTGAAATTAAGTGATCATAGTACTGTATCGAAGCATTGAAATATTCAATTTTTTCGTAAATCACGGCGCTTTCATATTCCTTTTTTGCCAGCTTTTTATTCATCTCCTTTATTTTGTTTTCGGCTTCCTCTACTTTGGGATTAACAGGGAAAAAATCAATGAACGCCTGAAATTCATCAATTGCCTTTTTTGTATAAACCTGATCCAATTGATAGGGAGGCGAAAGCTGATAATAACATTCAGAAAGCATGAATTGAGATTCGGGCACAAATGGACTAGCGGGAATATCACGAATTAATTTACTGTATTCATAAGCGCCAAGCAGAAACTGCTCGCGGCTAAAATAAGCCATTCCTAAATAATATTGAGCATCGTCATTGATTGTGCTGCCCGGATGCTGAAGCAAAATTGTCTGAAATTCATTTATTGCTTCTTCAAAATCTTCATCGTTATAAAACTCCATCGCATAATTAAAATGCTCTTCAGGAGTTAAAACCGCTATATCCTTTGTTCCCGAACAGCCCGCAATAATTACCGCAACAACCAAAATAAAATATGTTCTCATATACAAAAAAATCTCCGAAATTATTCATTATTCAGGGAAAGCAAACTTAGCTAAAAATGAATTGTCTTCAAAAACAAAATTCGTTCCAAACTGCTCAGGAGCACTGTTCTTATAAAGCCTTGAGCAAAGATTGTTTCAATAAATACCAACTTTAACTCACAATTTTGCTAATTTTATGGCGTAAAACTCAAAAAAATTCTCGGCTTAAAAATGAAGCTAAAAATCCGATTCTTTGCAATCTCAGTAATTCTTATTCATACTACTATGTTTTCCCAAATAGTTTACGACACAACATCCACACGGCAGGTAGGACCTGGAATATTCCACACTTCAGTCTTAGTTGAAAAAATGCCGTGGACTCTCTACGTTCTGGAAGTAGATCTAACCCAAGAAGTAAATTTTATTGAAACTGCAACAGCCAATGGAATTCTCGGAGGTAATGAGCGGACAGGCTCAATGGCTGCGAAAGAACATAGAGATGGAAATATTGTAGTGGGCGCGGTAAACGCAGATTTTTATAGTACTGGCGGTATTCCCGTTGGCGCTGAAATTAAGAACCGCGAAATTATTAAAGGTCCAAAATTCCCCAATCCATATTCAACTTTTGGATTTAACGGGGAAAAAACGCCGGAAGTAGAACGGGTAAAATTCACCGGTTCGCTTCAAAGCTATAGCGGACAAATTATTATTAATGGAATTAATACAACCCGTTCAACCGATTATTTAGTTCTTTTCAATTCTTATGTTGGCTCCACCACTGGCACAAATCAGTGGGGAACGGAGCTTCTTGTAACTCCGCTTGATGGATGGAAAGTAAACGATACCGTCGCCTGCGTAATAGAAAGCAAGCAGGTCTACATTGGAAATATGGCTATTCCAAAAGGCAAAGCCGTTCTGTCGGGGCACGGAAAAGCTCATGATTTTTTAAGCGCTAATTTGCAAATAGGCGATACTGTTAAGTTATATTTAGGAATAACTCCAGGCTTGAATGATATTGTAACTATGGTCGGCGGATTTCCTAAAATAATTTCTAATGAAACAAACTATGCCTTGCAAGGTTACTCCGAAGAGGGCGGCGGATCTGACTTTGCGACAGCCAGGCATCCAAGAACCGCTGTGGGTTACAATCAAGATAAAACAAAACTTTTTTTAGTTACGGTTGATGGAAGACAAACTACAAGCGTTGGAATGTCACTCCCCGAACTTGCAGATTTTATGCTTTCGATTGGATGCTACACAGCAGTTAATCTTGATGGCGGCGGATCGACAACAATGGTCGTACGAAACAAAATTGTAAATTCTCCTTCCGATCCGGGTGGGGAAAGAAGAGTGGCAAATTCGCTAATGGTTGTTGCAAAAGTAAAAGTTGATATACCTTCGAGAATAAGACTAAATAAGGAAAAAGTTGTTGTCGAGAGAAATCAGAATTTCAATTTCAGCGTAGAATTGATAGACAAATATTTCAATCCGCTCGGTTTTGACGGCAGCGAGTTGAAATATAGCACGTCTTCAAGTTTTGGAACTATTGCGCCAATCGGTCAATTTTCTGCGGGGAATAACGCTGATTCAGGATTCGTTTATGCTGAATACAGAGAATTCAAAGATTCATGTTTTGTAATTGTAAATTCAACTGTGAAGTTAAAACTGAATCCCAAGAGCACTGTAACTGATTCAACCAAAGCTGTCAACTTTATTCTGAATGGAATTGATCTTTTTGGAAACGTAAAATCCATTTCAAACGCAGGGATAAATTGGTCAGTGGATGATTCGGAAAAAGGAATTATTGGAGCTGACGGTAAATTTTATGGAAGGAAAAACGGAATTGTTAAAGTAATAGCTAAATGGGAAAACTTAAGCGACACGGCAAAAGTTGAAGTTATCATCGGAGTTGGAGAAAAGGCTTTGGAATCATTTGAAGACTTTCATCAATTCAATATGACAGGAAAAGATATTGACACGCTAAGCAGTAGTATTGAATTGTCCGATTCGTTTTTTACAGAGGGTTCAAATTCAATGAAAGTTAATTATCAATTTCAGTATAGACCCGGCGTGCAGAACTGGTTGTATGTTAATAAGGATATTTCTGTTGCCGGTGTTCCTTCAAAAATTGCATTGGATGTACGCACGAATAATTTTGATCACAGCGTAGCGTTTGTAATTGAGGACGATGACTCGGAAAGTTTTGCGCTGGTAATGAACAAGCTGGCAAATAAAGATTATGAGTTCGAAACTCTAACCGCATCGCATTCAAATCCTATTCCATTGGGCAGTAATTCTCGTTTCAATTATCCAATCATAATTAAACAGATTGCATTTATTCTTGGCAGCGGCAGAGTTGCAGAAGAAATATATAGCGGAGAATTTTATATTGATAACCTTAGAATTCAATATCCCGATTTTGTTTCTTCCGTCGTAATCAGCTCGGAGCAGCCGGCAGAATTTAAATTGTATCAAAATTACCCGAACCCATTTAATCCAAGTACGATCATAAAGTTTCAAGTGCCAAGTTCCAAGTTTGTCAAGTTGCAAGTGCATGATTTGCTCGGCAGAGAAGTACAGACTCTAGTAAATGAGTATAAAACTGCCGGTATTTATGAGGTGGAATTTAATGCATCGCACTCGCCTGGCGGCAGAGCAGGTCTTTCAAGTGGAATATATTTCTACAAACTGAATAGCGGCGGATACAGTAAATTAAAAAGATGGTTTTAATTAGATAATTCAGCATGAATATTTGTATGAATTATAAATCAGCTATAAGTAAAACTTCGTTTTTAACTTCTTCGACTACTTC
>JAHJTX010000156.1 GCA_018829545.1 Bacteroidota bacterium
GCTTGTGATTAAGCTTTTATTTGTCAGCACAAATCCCGTTGGCTCCGACGATTATTACAGATATTTGTGGGATGGCAAAGTTCAAACAAACGGAACTAATCCATTTCAATTTGCACCAAATGACTCTGAGCTGACTCATTTGTCATCCGATATTCTCCCAGCAAAAGTAAGTTATCCGAACATTAAAACAATTTATTTCCCGGTTGCACAAACCGTCTTCTCATTAAGCTATTGGCTTTCGGAAGAGTCTGTAGTTGGATTAAAAATTTACTTAATGGCAGCAGATTTATTAATTCTGATTTGCCTATTCTTTCTCTTCAAGCAATTTAAAATAGATAATAAGTTTGCTTTGATTTATTTGACTCTTCCGCTAATCTATTTCCAATTTTATATTGATGCACATATTGATTTATTTGGGGCGGCATTAATGCTTGCATCACTTACGCTATATTTTTATAACAAGAAATTATTGAGCTACATAATATTAGGTTTGTCAATTTCTGTTAAACCCACAGGACTAATTTTAATTCCGTTTTATTTTCAAAATGAAGTAATGCTCAAGAAAAAATTATTTGCGGGAGCTGTCCCGCTCATAGTTTTTACAATAACTTTTTTGCCTTATGTTTTCACCGCCACCCCATTGGATACTCTCATTTTGTATTCTTCTAAGTGGACGTTTAATGGAATGATTTATAATGCTGTAAATCTTTTTTTTAATGGAACAACATCAATTCGAATTGCATGTGGAATACTTTTTCTATTAGCCATATTTGTAATATACATTCTCAAGATCAGGTTGGAAGCCAAAATATATCTGGCGCTGTTTTTACTGCTGATATTTTCCCCGATTGTTCATCCTTGGTATTTAATTTGGTTTGCCGTTCTGCTGCCAATTTCAAGAAGAGTTTCGGGAATTTACTTTGTTGCAGCGGCGAGTCTAACCTTTGCTACAGTTGCACAATTTCAGCAAACAGGAATTTGGAATGAGAATCCAATTGTTTTAATAATAGAATATCTTCCCTTGACCGCAATTTTTGTATATGAATTGTGGAAGAATAAATTTGAATTGCAGCTTTAACAAATTATTTTTTGAACAAACTTGCAATGATTAAATACAAAATTTTAACAGAGGCTTTAACTGTCCCGCTAATTGTTCCGGTAACCTTTGATACGCCAATTCGCTTTCTGTAGCTGACAGGAACCTCGGTACACTTAAGTTTGCTCTTTGCTGCTTTAATCTGCATCTCAACCGTCCACCCGAAATTTCTATCAATCATATTCAGATTGACTAATGATTCGTATTTGATTGCGCGAAATGGTCCAAGGTCTGTGAATTTATAGTTCCAAAAAAGTTTGATCAAAAAAGTTGAAAGCCAATTGCCGAATTGTGCTTGAGGTAGCATTGCACCTTTTTCTCGATTACCGATCATTCGTGAACCTATAACTAGGTCATAGTCTTCTTTGATAATGGGCTCTACGAGGGAAGTCATTTCACCAGGAAAGTCGCTGTAGTCGCCGTCCAAAAAAGCAATAATAGAAAAATCTTTATTTTGAATATACTCCATCGCCTTTATGCAAGCTGCACCGTAACCTTTTTCGTTTTCTTTTAGAACTGTTGCCCCTGCTGCGCGCGCGACTATTTCTGTATCATCTGTCGAACAGTTATTTACAACGATTATTTCATCGACAAACGCTGGAATGTCCGCGATAACTTTTGCTATTGACTTCTCTTCGTTGAAAGCGGGAATAATAACCGCGATTGTATTTTCGCTAATCATTCGGAAATTGCTCCGCCGCAACTACTTCCCGATCCGGCAGTACAGCCAAAACAGTGAGAATCAAAAATAATTTGTCTGCCTGCAAGTTTCTGATAATCGAAATTAAAAACAGTCATGGGTTTTCCATTTAGCACCTGCAGCCCAAGCATTTGATTGAAGTCACAGTCGTATATTTTCCCATCGTAGGAAACACTTAATAAAGAACGGCACATAACGCCTTTTGCGGCAGAAGGATTAAAAGCGTTGACCAGTTTTTCCATGTACTCTTCGTAAGCGCCAAGCCGTTCTAGTTGATTCTTGAATCGGTGAATTGGCATGTTTGTGATTGTATATAGATTGTTGAAGCGTATATCAAACTTCTCGAATAGTTCTTTTTTGAAATCCATCTCAAGTGATTCTTGAGCGGCAGGCAAATATGCGCCTACAGGATTATAAACCAGATTTAGCGTAAGCCCGGTATTATCGATTCCATAACCGGCATGGTTAAGCAATTTTAAAGATTCAACACTTTTTACGAACACGCCCTTACCGCGCTGCTTGTCAGTAAAATATTCTTGATAATATGGTAATGAGGAAATTACTTCAACAGAGTTGTCTGCATAAAATTGAGGTAAATACTTTTTGGATTCATTAGTCGTTGGATCGCCGTCAATTGTAACGGTAAGATTGTGACGAACCATTACATGCTTCAGAAGTTTTTTTGCCTCAATTACAATGTAATCAAAATGCGGATTCAACTCCGGCGCACCGCCAGTAAGATCGAGATTCTTTATTTGAGGATTGTCTGACAATATTTCTAAACATTTGTCAATTGTTTCCTTGCTCATCTGCTCTGTGCGTATGGGCGAAGAATCTACGTGACAGTGCAAGCAAGCTTGATTGCACTTCAAAGTAATATTGACTTGCAATGTTTCGATTGCAAGTGGAGGAAGCTCAAGATTAATTCTCTCCAGCTTTTTATTAAAACAAAATTTATTTTGGATTGCTAATCCGTTTTGTCTCATATAATTTCCAAAATCCAAGTAATGAATATTAATTTAAGCGCCCGATTTTTCCAGTATGTTTAACATTTGAACTCCGTGAACAAGATTCATTCCGGCTGCCATCGCCGCAGCAACGTGAATCGCTTCAGTCATCTGATCAGGATTTGAACCTGCTTCTAAAGATGCCGTGGTATAAGCATCGATACAATATGGACATTGCTTAAAATGAGAGATTGCAAGAGCAATCAACGCTTTTTCTCTTTTTGATAAAGCGCCATCAGTTCCGGTAGCGTCATTATAGTAACTGAAAAATTTTTCCATTAATTCCGGCTTAAATTTACCTACTTCGGCGAAGCGCCCAAGGTCTTTTGATTCGTAGTAATTCATTTTCTCTCCAATTCTATTTTGTTAAGATTCCAATTGTAATCCTTATATGAAATATCCCAATTAGTTATGTTATTTAAAACGTCATCAGCAATGTTTTTTGGCAAATAATTTGAAATGAATTTCAATACTTGTTCGTCTGATGAGCCAAAGTCTTCCGCAAACCAATCAAATATTTTTGATAGGTGTGCTGTTCTGTTTTTTAAATCGAAATAATTGCGCAAGTGATCGCTTAAGAATATTTTTGTTTGATCTTCTAATTGCTTTTCCAATTTAGCCTCTTCATAAGCCTCATTGAGAAGTATCGGACAGCTAATGGACGCGCAGACGATAGCAAAATGGATTCTCGGCTCACCTAACTTTCTTAGTATTTTGTGCTCAATATCGTTGAGCGAATATTTCTTTTTATTTACGGTTATAAACTCTTTGTCCCAAACGGTTTTTCCGATTAAGTATCCAATAATTTTCCCTCCGGTGTGAAGCTCAGTAATGCTATTAATAGGATAGTTATCAGCGACAACTTTAAGCGTAAAGGCGTTATAAGTATTGATCCAAAATGCAAGAGATTTCTCATGCGTCATTTTTTCCGGATATGAATTTGTGAGCCGCAATAAATAATCATCGAGTCTTTTATCAACTCGAAGATTGTTATAATCAACTAATCCATCTTTCACATGCTGTTTTAAAATATCTGTGAACAACTCATGGTTTTGTGAAAAACTATTGCCCGTAATAATTATTGCAATTGCAATGGAGAGCAGTGTGCGCATCCCGTTTTAATCCTTCCTTTTGTCAAATTATAGATTAGCTCAATTTCAGATTTCGAACTTGTTTTTCTGCTTTCACCAAGCCATCGAACCAAATCGTTTTCGGTGTCGATATCCTGCAGTTCTTCAAGCAATTCAAAAGTTAAGCGCATCGAATTAATTTTATCTAATGTTTCAGTCATAACTGTTTTTGTGCTGAATTGAATATCATCGAAAAGCTCTGGAGTATACTTTTTCATGCCAAGCAAATAATAACCGCCGTCCTTTGCCGGACCTATTACAATATCCTTTTGATCCAAAGCACTTACAGCTTTAGTAATTATCTCAGCAGATAAATCGGGAATATCCGTTCCAAAAATAATGGCTTTCTCGGCGCCGTTACTAAAAACTTTCTGAAAAGCATTCTGCATTTTTTCGCCAAGAGAAATGCCTTCCTGCAGAGCATAGAAAAACTTGCTTCCCAGCCAGCTCATTATCTGTTCCTTTTCACTCAGCTTGGAATAGAAAATATACTTATTTGACCTCCGAATGGACTTTATTTCTTCGGTAATTTTCTTTGCGATAATTTTATAAAATTCTGTTGCATACTTCTGTCCAATAGAAAAAGCCAATCTTGTTTTCACTTTTCCTTCAACAGGATATCTTGCAAAAACCATTATTGAAGCTCTGTTTGATTTTCCCTTTCGGCGATAATATAAGTTACTGAATATAAAATTTCTAAAGCCAAGTAAAAACTTGACCATTAAAAATCCATAGAATAGTTGCTGCCGAATTACACCAAACTTTGCAAACGCTCGCGCTGAGGAAATAACTTCTGCATTCAGGACGGCAACTTTGCTTTTCCTTGAAGCTCTTCTTAGAAGATCCACATCTTCGAAAATAGACCAATCCGGGAATCCGCCTATTTGATGGAAAAAATCTTTTCTCACAGAAATACACATATCACCGAACCACGAAAATATTGAATCATATTTTGAAAAGAATTTGTACTTGTTCAACAACCAATGGTCAATATCAAAACATAGTTTGAATCGGCATATCTTATTGCGATCACTATCAAAATAATTGCCGAGCAATTCAGCGGCGTTTGTTGGCAGGAAAGTGTCCGCGTGCAGAAAGCAAAGAATATTTCCATGCGAATAATTTGCTCCAATATTCATCTGAATGCCGCGTCCACGCTCTGATCTTAAGAGGATAACTTTTTCATCTATGGCAATATTTGCAGTTCCGTCAGCGCTTCCGCTGTCAACAACAATAATCTCTGAGGCCGGAAATAAATCTTTTAAAATCTTTATGTTTTCTCGAAGAAAAAATTCTTCGTTTAAGATTGGGATAATAAATGAATATGTGAGTGTGTTCATCAATTAACAGCAAGCATTTGTTTTTATATTGCGCGAACCCTTTAACGTGCTGCAATAATAATTCGGTACTTCTGTCAGTATTCTAATAGATGAATCCATTCGCAAAAATTCTCCATATAATTTATGTGGTAGAAAAATAACACGAATAAGTATAACTATTTGTCACGAACCCGACAAACCTAGTTCAATTATGCCGATAAGAGGAATAAGGAAAGTAAACCAAATTATGTAAATAATATTTGTAAGAAAAATAAGTTCCATAATTGAGGTAACGATTGTAATGTTAATAAGCTTAATAAGAAATATAAGTTTTGTAAGAGAGATAAGATCCTTAACGAAACTAAGCTCCATTAAGAAGCTTAGTTCTGTTTGTAAAAAATATTATAGGGATCAGATTTGGGCAAGCTTCCGAATGATAAAACTTGAGTGGGACAATCAACAACACATGCCGAACATCTTACGCACTCAACATCATTCATTGGAATTCCTTTGTTGGCATAATTCATAACGTCAATTCCCATGTGACAAACTTTTGTGCAAATATTGCACGAAATACATTTCTTCTTTTCAGCAAATATTCTGTAGCGAGAAAAGCGATTAACTATGTGCATCCATGCAGCCAGCGGGCATCCAAAACGGCACCAGACTCTTCCGCTTAAAAAGAAATATACCCCAACCCCAAGAACGCCCGCAAAAATTACGTCAATTCCTATGTAATAAAATATGTGCAAAAAATCAGCCGCGTAAAACATTTTTTCATTTATCAATGGAATATTGAAATTATATAAAACACTAAGCAGCTTGAATCCTGTAACAATGAAAGCGAAGAGTAAAATCCATTGCCCAAGATTCTCCCATCTTTTTGCCTTTTCACCGTGTAATGCAAGTGTGCGGTACTCGTCTCCCAGGGTTTCTGCAAGCGCACCGCAAGAACAAATCCAACCGCAATAAGCGCCCTTTCCCCAGAGGTAAACTATATAAGGGATGAACACAAAAGTCTGCACAAAACTGAATATCAACCAGAACGCAGTGACATTTGAACTATAGAGATTGCTCAAAAATAGTGGCCACGCAAGTATAAATCCGTAAGATCGCCAATAACTTTCCATCGGAAAAACTTGTGTGAAAATAAATCCATCGCTGGAGCCAAGAGCGCCAATCTTTCCTAAATATGGAAAAATAAATTCCGGCAGAATAAAAAGTGGAAGCGCTTGAATTAAAATCAAAGTCCAAGTCTGAAGCTTAATATATCGAGTTGGTTTCATTTTCATTCTTCTTAGTCCAAAGAGAAGAATAGTGAGGGAATAAAACCCGGTGTACCAAAAAGATTGTGATTTGCCGAGCAGCTCAATTCCAAAATATCTTCCGCCAAAGAAAGTAACAGAAAAGAAAATCCCAACGGTAATAAAATAGAAATACTTAAATGTGTGCCAGTCAAATTTTAGTTTTGGTAAATAATCTTTCATGAATTTGTAAAACAGGTAAACACCGAGTAGAATTAATCCTACAAAAGAGATATAGGCAACCAAAGCATTAAAGTATTTTGTAAAACTCCAAACTATGATTGAATCAGAAAATATTGTGCTGACGATTATAACCGGAAGGGAAATAAATTTGCTCCAAAACTGAGTCTCGGTTAAATTAGAAACAACTTCCGACCAGGTATTAACATCACCGAAAAAATGTTTATACAAATCAGCGCTGCTTTTTCCAAAATACAGAACGCCGGCAAAAAGCAACAGCAAAACAAACTGAAGTTTTGCAATAATTGATAGCTCTCCTTCTATCTGAATTTTTGATCTCTTAAAAAAATCAAGCGGAAGCTCGGTGCCAATCATTGTAAAAATCATTGAGTTCGCTAATTCTAAATCGTCTTTATTTTGCTCAATCACTACTGTGTTCTCGGTAATTTTCCTTACTTGAGATTCCATTATAAGCGTTATTTTCCCATTGGCAGCAAGTTTATCTAGCCTTTCAATATTGCCATGCTTAGGACGCGAGAACGAAGATTTGCGATATGAAATGCTAACAGATTTTGCGTAATCGGAAACAGCTATTGCCGCTTCCAATGCAGAGTCTCCTCCGCCAACAATTAAAACATCGTGTCCAGTAGCGTCTGCGGGATCGAACAATCTATTAAATACTTTTGGAAGACTTTCTCCGTCAACGTTTAGCATTCTTGAATTTCCAGATTTACCAATTGCCAGCACAACACGCAGAGTTTTAAATATTCCCTTATTTGTTACAAGCTCAAAATGATCGCCAATCTTTTTAATTGTTTCTACCGTCACACCTTCCTCAATAGGAAGGTCTTTGTCTTTTATTTGATCGTAAAGTTCTTGAAGCAAAGATTCTTTGGTGCCTTCATTGATAAGCAGCTCCGCCTCTTGTTTATAATCAACAGGCTCTGCAAAAATGGGCTTGCCTTTAGGGAAGTTTGCAATTGTGTTATAACGCTGCGAGGATTCAAGAATTTTAAAATTAATCTGATTTCTTCGAGCTTCTAATCCGGCAGATATTCCAGCGGGGCCGGCTCCGATAATAACAACATTATAAATATCAGAATTCTTAACAGACAATTTTACTTTTTTATAATCATCCGAGTTAAGAATATGCTGAATTACTTTTTTCCCGCTCTCAGCAGCAAGTTTTAGCAAGGGAATTCCTGTAAGATCGCCGGCGACAAAAACACCCTTTACAGTGGTCTCGCCGTTTTCATCAATTTTAGAATATCTCTCAACCTCTCCGGTTGGAACATCTTTTTGAAGCCAGTTAAAATATTTATTTATAATATTCATGTCATTGTTTGCTAATAGTTATAATTATTTTTCTCGGGAAGCTTTCCTCCCGCCCTTATCAAATTTTTGCTGTAGCGCATTTTCACCAATCATCAAGCCGGCCATTTCATAAATCCTATCAACGAGTGATTTTGCGCCTTCATGCAAAATCTTACTCTCTCGCACATATTTAACATTGCTCTCCATATCTTCAGCACTCCAGCCGCGAGAATGTGCAATAAATGGAAATTGAGGAAATTGACAACCGAGTTCGGCAAAAAAGCCAAGCATATTACCAGCAACGCCTTGAACATTATCTTGTCCGCCGGTAATTATCAAGCCAACAACTTTGTTTTTAAGCAGATGCTTTCCAGCGATGGTTTCTTGATTTTGAATGCTGTTCATTCTCTCCACCATTTTATAATAAAGACTTCCGGCAACTCCCCAGCGGATTGGAGTGGAAACAATAAACGCATCACCCCAATGTACAAACGCATCGTAAATATTTTCCATTTCATCGTTTGGATCCATTTGGGTTATTGTGCAAGGGAACGTGCAAGCTCGGGCTGATTTGGAGTAATATCCCTCGCAGTTTTTAATATTCATTTCATTCAACTTAAATAGCTTTGTTTCACAGCCCTTTTCCTTTGCGTAATTAAGAGAAGTATTGAGAAGATGATCTGAAGTACTGTAGCGTGGAAAATCTTTATTCATTGCAGTTGTTGATATTCCGACCAGACGAACTCCCCCCGGCTCTCTTTCAATTTTTCTTGTTAGCGGATGCGGAGCGTGAGGAAGTTTATTTCTCTTTGTCGCAGAGTTTAAATCAACAAATAATTTTTCATTTTCAATTCTAAAATTATATGACGGCACTTTATCATTTTCATATCCGAGTTCGCCTTCGCCAGTTTTGTGATGGAATTTCCAAAAATGCCAGGGACAAACAACATAATCGCCATCCAAATGCCCATCTCCCAACGGACCGCCAACATGATTGCAGACACTTGAGATTATTCCGAACTCACCGTTCTTGAAACTTATGGCTAACTTTGTTTTCCCAATTTGAAATTCGGCGAGTTCTTTTTGTTTTAGTTTCTCAACTTCTCCAAGGTCAATCCAATTTTCCATTTCCGGCTCACACATTATAATGCAAACAATTTTTCTTTGGGAATGTTGATTTCAACAGTAGTTCCTTTCCCTTTTACGCTTTTTATATCAATAGCAAACCCATTTAAATCACAGCACTTTTTTGTTAGTGCAAGTCCAATTCCATTGCCCTCAAATTGCCGTTGAAGAGCCATATCTTCCTGCCTAAATGGTTTGAACAAATTCTTCATAAACTCTTCCGAAATACCAATTCCCGAATCTTCAATAATTATAGATAGACCTGAATCATCGTTATTTTTAATGCAATAAATATTTTCCCCTCGTTGTGTAAATTTCACGGCATTTTCCATTAATTGTTTCAGGGATTCTTCCAGCAATCGTTCGTCTGCTTTTATCATTCCGGTGGTTGCGTTGCACTCAATCTGTATTTTTATACCTTTTTCTTCGGCTCGCGGTTTATACTGTTCTATTAGATTGAAGAAAAGTTGAGAAACATTCACAAATCCTTCAGTCTTTCCATAACTGCCCGATAGTAAATCGCTGTAAAGAACAATCATTTCGATTGTTCGTATAAGGCGGTCGCTTCCAAATTTTATTGAGTTGGTAATTTCCAATAAATCTTCTATTTCGCTATCGGCTAATTCTAATTTAAGAATTTCAATATTTCCCAAAATTATATTTAACGGTGTGCGGATTTCGTGAGACAGCAGAGCTAAAAACTCACTTTTCATTTTATCTGAGGATTCTGCTTTTTCTTTTGCCCCTCTTAATTCAGATACCGTTTGAAAGATTTTTTCCTGCTGCTCAAGAATTGTTTTTTGCAAATTTTCAGCCGCTTCGATTAAAGCTTTTAATTCCCCACCGGCTTTTATTCTTTTGTTCTCAGAATAGTTGCCAAGCGATATTTTATTTATAACGCGAATAATTTTTTCAATCGGATTTAAGAAATATTTTGCAACGAGAGCGCTAAACAAAATTGTAATTGGGAATAAAATAATTCTTAACCACAGTATTAGTTCTTCGATTCCTGCAATTTTAGCATAAACATTATCTGCCGAATTATCTACTTGTACAATGCCAACAATTTTGTTTTGACTGTTTTTAATGGGAGCTAATCCGCTAATCCATTGACCGTACTTGTCTTCGTACAAATCAGTATATACACATTTGTCTTCTTTATAGGTTTTGTAAATGGCGTCAATAGCTGTAAAGCTAGTCAGATGCAATGTATCTCCGGCAAACAATATTTCGTTTGTCATTACTCCGAACATTGCCGTAGTATCATCTATAAAATTAAGGGTATAGATGTCTTCTGTCATTTGAAGGTCTAATTTTGTATGCTGAAGCTGCTTTCTAATTGAATTGAAAATAGGAGATTGCACAATAGTTGGATTAGAGAAGTCGAGATTTTGATATTCATCTCCATCGATTGACGCAGTTGAAGCGGCTGCAATTGATTTTAATTTTTCACCAATAAGAGAGAAAGAATTGTCCTTTATCTCTGGAAGGATAATAAATAAAGTAAGCTGAATAATAACATTAACTATTATCGTAAAGGATATTGCTAATTTAATCCAAAGCTTCATTCTCTCCTTCCTAATCAAATACTATCTGTTTGTCGCTCCCTTCAAAAAGCTCTTGAATGCTCTTCCATTTTGGAATGAATTAATATACTTAAAAAATATTCCTCAAGTTCATCAATTGAATGAATCAAGCAAATTTCACCAGTTAACTTAAGTCGTAAGGAGAAAGACTCACTCAAAAAATTGCCGAAGGATTGGAATAAAAATTCCAAAAACAGCGGCAATATTTAGCACCCAACATCTATCATTTTCGATACTGCTATGACTTAGGTTTATATATCGTTCCCAGAACGGCTCCAAAAATTAAATGTCCAACAAGACTTGCCACAGCCATCATCATCGAGCCGGAGAATAATCCCGATGTATAACTTCCTCCGCCCATCATACTCATCATTGGCATAACCATTACTTGAGCGGCAAGCCATGGAAGCAATCCAAACAAAGCGCCGCTTTTAAAATCCGCTGCTTTATTTGTCATTTTAAGAAAAGCAGACGCATAACCTATAGCGAGAATTTCGCCAACCATAAAATGAGCCATCCAGCCAACAATTATGGGCGCCCCCATTGTTCCGGCTAACATTTTAGGTATATTCATTTCAAAACCCATTAATGGCGCCATGAATGTAAAAGCCGTCATTGCTGCAGTAGCTAAGAACCCGGCAATTAATGCAGATTGAATTGAGAAAGTTGATTTCATTTTATAACTCCTTTAATTAATAAATGTAATTTCACAGCAAAGTTAAATCGTAAAGAGAAAGATTACTGTCCGCTTTATGACAAACAAGGTTTTGGGTATAACTCAAAAAATGATAGCACGAAAAATCCACATGAACTTGTTTTTTAGATTAATTATTTCGAAATTGCTCAAGCAGTTATACAAAAATTCCTGATAAACGAAAAATATTCCACGTGCCGTTAATTCAGATATTCAGCGTGAGCACTGGTTTCACTTTTCACTCATTCATGATTTTTACCAGGCGGAAGGAATTATTTCTCATTATTTAATGTTATAGTAAGTAGAATTTCAAAACATCATTAAAGAAAAACTATGATACCCAAAAAGTACAAGAGCGTAACCAGAGTAGACAAGGCTAACGTAAAGCTATTCGGTTATTATGTAAGAGTGGCTTATGACGGGGCAATTTACAAACCAAGATTTTTTTCGGATAAGAAATTTAAGTCTGTTCAAAGAGCGCTAGTAAATGCGCTGACGTACAGGGATTTAATGGAAAAGGAAATTGGGAAAGTCCGTTCAGAAGATGTAGTGAGAACAAAAATCACCAATTCAACCGGATACCTTGGTGTTCGCGAAATTATGGAAAAGCAAACTAAAAACGGCAAAGTTTATGAATGGCCTGTTTTTGAAATAACCAGCCCAAAGAGAAAAGGGGATAAGGTTAGAAGAACAAGAGTTTCCATCAATAAGCATGGACGTGAAAAAGCGTTAGAGTTGGCAGCCAAAAAACGCAGAGAATGGGAAATAGAAGTTTTTGGCGATGACGCTGATCTTCATGCAGGGAAAGAACGAGTTGCGCGCAGAATTGCAAGCGGCTCAAATAGAAAATCGAAATCGCGGAAAAAAGTTTCTAAATAAACCACAGTGCTCTTTTGTCATAGTAGTGAAAAAGCATTTCACTAAGTACGATATTTCAAACAATTCTTTCCATAGCAGCTTACTCCATCGAAAATACTTTTTCCGCGTAACTGGCGCTTTCATTATTTAGTTTATCCAGCGCAGTTACAACGTATCTAAATTCACAGCTTCCTTCCGAAGGCAGATCATCCAAATAAATAGTTGCGCTGTGAACAATTGCCAAAATTTTTGAAGCGTCATCTAAATTAATTTTTTCACCTACATTAAATTTATAAACAATATACTTTGAAGCATATTCGCCGTCCTCGGCAAAATCGGGTTCTTCCCAATTAACGATTATGCTCAATGAGTCTGCCTCAATTTCAAGATTCCTTGGAACGTTTGGCTTTATAGAATCCTTCCATGGCATTGGCGGCGTTAACGCAGGATATTTATACCATGATTGTTTCATGCTGTCCGCCATTCCGCTCCAATTAAATCCAATGGATTTTGCGCTGAAAAATACCGAGCCGTGAACATTCTCTGTTGCACGATTCAAATTAATCTGAGCGCCGATCTCGCCTTTATTCTCATATCTCTGAGCCATCATTCTACTTGAGTATTGCCCGATGTATAAATGCATGTCCTTTGTAATTTCCGCCCACCAGTGCAGCAGCTTTGCGTAATCCGCTTTAGAGTGACCGATTTCCCAATAGATTTGGGGATTCATATAATCAAGTATTTTATTGTCAATCCAGTTCATTGGATCGCAGTATAAAATGTCAAAAGAATTAAATCCGTCTGTTCCGGAGTACTCATTTCTAACAATACCAAAAGGACTAATTCCGAATTTTACGTGAGGCTTAACTGCTTTTATTACCGCATTAATTTGAGCCATTAACAGATTGATATTATCTCTGCGCCAGTCGTCAATGTCTGTGAATCCCCTATTAAATCTTGCGAAAGTAAGGCTGTCTTCATTAGAAACTTTTGGCGTGTAAGGATAGAAGTAGTCATCAAAATGGATGCCGTCAATGTCATATCTTGTAAGCACATCGGACATTACTTTTAAAACATGCTCGCGTACTGCAGGCAAACCTGGATCAAGCATTCTATATTTACCGAATTCAAGTATCCAATCGGGATGCGATTTAACAACATGCGTTTCTGCCAGCTTAAAGTTTTCAATATCGCGAGAAGCTCTGTATGGATTAAACCATGCGTGAAGTTCCATTCCATGATTGTGCGCTTCTTTAATTGCAAATTCGAGAGGATCAAAAAAAGGTTCCGGCGCTATGCCCTGCCTTTCCGTTAAGTAATATGACCATGGTTCAATCTCGGATTCATAAAAGGCGTCACACTCAGTTCTTATTTGAAACAGAACGGCATTTATTCCTGCGGACTTCAGCGAATCGAACAAGACTACAAGTTCTTTGACTTGATTTCCGGATGTGATATTGTTTCGGGAAGGCCAATCGATATTGGCAACAGTTGCAACCCAAGCTCCGCGGAATTCATACTTCCCTTTGTATTGCTGGGAATAAAAATTAATTGTTAGAATGAGAATTAAACCGATTGCTAAAATGCGCTTCATATTTCCTCTGCCCAAAATTCAGAATTATTCTTAAGCAAGTTATTAAAAAATATGCGGAGAATTAAATAAAAGTATTTGTTGACTTATTCTTATAATTCTCATTAAGTTATTTCCGAAATATTTACTTCATACTTTTTGCAACATTTTCTAAAGAATAATTGAGGCACTCAATGAATATAAAGTCAATTTCCGGCGTGATATTAATTTATTTTATAATTACAGGATGCGCTGCCATAAACATGAATCATTATCAGGATGGTAAAACTGTTGGAGATGGTAATTTCGATGCAAAAGTGGGAATAGGCACGGGGCTGTCATTTATTTCGGACACAGTTAAAGTAAACCAAAATAATTTTGAAGTTAAAACAAGCCGTGGTCCATCATCGGTATTTTTGAATCTTTCTGTTCAAGGAGGCGCCACATCAAATTTGGATGTTGGCGGAGAAATTTTCGCCACGCTCGGATCAACAGGATTTAAATTCTTCGGAAAATATGCGCTGCTCGATTCAACTTCAAAATACGGCGTGGCTCTAATGCCAATTATCGGATTCAGCTTTCCTTGGTTTGAACCAGATGAAGATAGTTATGAATATGATTCGGGAGAAATAAATTTTTCTGTAGGGTCTTTGATTCTGGAATTTGTAATGCCCATGAGTTACCATCCATCTGAGAAGATCGCCTTTGTGGTTACACCGAAGGCATATTTCCATCATAATTTTATGTATCAATCAACGGGAGAGTCGGTTGATTTACAGAGAAAAGGAAATGCGTCCTATTTTTCGCCAGGTATTTCTCTTGGCATGAAAATACACGATGTTCGATTTGAGGGGACGCTAATTAACTTAAATGGAAAAGTGTGGATGCCGTATTTTGGTTTTACAATCAGGCCGGATATATTTTTCTAAAGAAACATTGACTAGTTTTTTTTGTCAAAAGTGGAAAGTGAACGGTAACACAAGGTGAAATTATGACATTCGATTTTAACAAATTTACTTTGAAAGCGCAGCAAACGATTCAAACCGCTGTTGAAATTGCTCAGAACTACACAAACCAAATAATTGAGCCTGAGCATATTTTGGCTGCAATGCTGCAGGATGCCGATAGCGTTTCGGTTTCAATTTTACAAAAAGCGGGCGTAAATGTTGACGGAATAAAAATTAAGATTGGAGCGCTACTCGAAAATCTTCCAAAGGTTTCCGGCGCTGGAGTAGGAAGCCAGCAGATGTCTCAGCAGACTGCAAAGCTGCTTGATAAATCTGCGAAGGAATCAGCAGATCTAAAAGATGAATATATTTCTACAGAGCATCTGCTTCTAGCTCTTTCTGAGGATGACGGCAAGGCAGGTAAATTACTGATTGATTCCGGAATTAATAAAAATGTAATTCTTTCTGCATTAAAAGATATTAGAGGTAGTCAAAGGGTAACAACGCAGAATCCCGAAGAAACGTATCAAGCATTAAAAAAATACGGCAGAAATTTAAATGAGCTCGCAAAACAAAACAAACTAGATCCGGTAATCGGACGGGATGAAGAAATTAGAAGAGTGCTTCAAGTTCTTTCGAGGAGGACTAAAAATAATCCAGTATTAATAGGCGAACCTGGAGTTGGCAAAACAGCAATCGCAGAAGGAATTGCTCATAGAATAGTTTCGGGAGATGTTCCGGAAAATCTTAAAACAAAAAACATCATCGCGCTTGATATGGGTCAGTTGGTTGCGGGCACTCAGTTCAGAGGACAGTTTGAAGAAAGAATGAAAGCTGTAATTAAGGAAGTACAAAATTCTAATGGCGAAGTTATTTTGTTTATCGATGAACTTCATCAACTAGTTGGCGCAGGAAAAACCGAAGGAGCGATGGACGCAGCAAATATTTTAAAACCAGCTCTTGCCAGAGGGGAGCTTCACGCAGTAGGCGCAACAACATTGAAAGAATACAAAAAGCATATCGAAAAAGATGCTGCGCTGGAAAGACGATTTCAACCCGTGCTCATTTCCGAACCCAATGAAGAGGATTCCATTTCAATACTCCGCGGCTTAAAAGAGAGATACGAAATTCATCACGGAGTAAGAATTACTGACGGCGCAATTGTTGCGGCTGTACAGTTTTCTAAAAGATACATATCCGATAGATTTCTTCCCGACAAGGCAATCGATTTAATTGACGAAGCTGCATCTAAGTTAAGAATTGAAATAAATTCTATGCCGGAAGAATTAGATGCAATCGAAAGAAGAGTTAAGCAATTGGAAATTGAGCGCGAAGCATTGAAACGGGAGAAGGATAATGAATCTGCTCAAAGGCTGGAAGAATTAAAGGAAGAACTTGCTAATCTAGAGGAAGAAAGAATTTCTTTGCGGAATCATTGGAAAAGCGAAAAAGAAAGAATTGAAAAAATTCGCGAAATGAAAAATAATATCGAAAGTACAAAGCAAGTGGCTGATAAATATGAACGCGAAGGAAATTTCGGAAAGGTTGCGGAACTGCGGTATGGAGTAATTTCTGATTTGGAGAAAAAATTAAAATCCGAAACAGAGGAGCTAAGTAAAATTCAGCGAAATAAAAAAATGCTAAAAGAGGAGGTTGATGCTGAGGATATCGCAGAAGTTGTTGCCAAATGGACTGGCATACCGGTAAATAAAATGCTGGAAGGTGAGCGAGGAAAATTGCTAAGACTCGAAGAAGAACTTCATAAAAGAGTAGTTGGGCAGAGCGATGCTGTTAGCGCCGTAGCAAATTCAATCCGCCGCTCTAGAGCAGGGCTTCATGATGCGAACAAACCAATTGGTTCGTTCATTTTTCTTGGAACTACCGGTGTTGGAAAAACCGAATTAGCAAGAACTTTAGCCGCATTTCTTTTTAACGATGAGCACTCGATGATTCGAATTGATATGTCTGAATATATGGAAAAGCATTCTGTTTCGAGATTGATTGGGGCGCCTCCAGGTTATATCGGCTACGAAGAAGGCGGGCAATTAACCGAAGCTGTCCGCAGACGCCCTTACTCCGTGGTGCTGCTAGATGAAATTGAAAAAGCTCATCACGATGTCTTTAATATTCTTCTCCAGGTTCTCGATGATGGAAGACTTACCGATAATCAAGGTAGAACGGTTGATTTTAAAAACACGATTATAATAATGACATCGAATATTGGCTCTCAAATCATACAAGAAAAATTGAACCATGCGGATGAGAATAGTTTTGAGAACGCTTTGGGACAGATTAGAATTCAAATTTCTGAATTGTTGAGGAAAACTATTCGCCCGGAATTTCTAAACCGTATTGATGAAGTAGTTTTATTTAAACCATTGAATAAGGATGAACTCTCTAAAATCATCGACATTCAACTTGAAAAGTTAGCCGCCATGCTTAGTCAAAAGAATATTTCGTTTGAGATTGAAGAAGACGCAAAGGAGTTTATACTAAAAGTCGGATACGATGTAACCTTTGGAGCGAGACCACTTAAGAGGACAATTCAAAGATATGTTGTTAATCCTCTATCCACAGAACTACTAATGAATAATTTTGTATCTGGCGATACAATTAAAGCAAAATATCCCGGCGGAGGCGGATTGATTTTTGAAAAACAATAAACAGAGCGCTCAGTCACTCAAAATATATTAGCAGAAAAAGATATAAATAAAATGGAGAATGGTATTGAAAAATCGCCCTGTAAATACAGAATACCCGGAATGGTATCAGCAATATGTAGACGCCGTTGCTGACGGTGATATTGTAGAAGCATTGAAAAACCAATTAAAAGAATCTGCCGAGTTATTAAATGAGATTTCCAAAGAAAAATCATCTCACAGATATGCCGAAGGGAAATGGAGTATTAAAGAACTGTTGGGACACGTCATTGACGCTGAAAGGATTTTATCTTACCGCTTGCTGAGATTTGCAAGGAAAGATAAAACGGATCTTTCTCAGTATGATCACGATGAATATGTTATTAACTCACAAAACGACGTTGACAGCTTTGAAGATTTGAAAAAAGAATTTCGTTTTGTTAGAAAATCGACTTTGATGCTGTTGAGCAAATTAAACGATGAAGCATGGCTTTTAACCGGCTGCTCAGGAGGCAAATCCTTTACCGTTAGAGCAATGGCATTTATAATTGCCGGACACGAAAAGCATCATATGAAAATTTTGAAAGAAAAATATTTGGATAAATAAAGGATTTACTTTCGGGAGCCTGTCTTGGGCGCTAGTATACCTACTATTAGTCGAAAATACTTCTGATCGTAATTTTTTGTGGCACTTCGTGTCTTCTTCTTGGAACTTCGTGTAACAAAAAACATTTCACTATGTCCACGAAGAAAAACTTGCACGAACTTGTATGCCTCTGGCATAAGACACGAAGGATTTATTTTCGAGCAAATTAACTTTAAAACTCATCTTACGTAAAAGGATAAAAATTGTAGGGCGATCCGCTGAATCGATTAGTCAATTTAGTTCAAATTATTCAATTAATGAGCGAAACAGAGTTTCGCTCTACATTTTTGCGTAACATGAGTTTAAAAGTAATATTCCAACTGAAGATATATTGTGCTGGGATAGTACCAATACTCGCTTGAACTTTTTCCGTAAAACACCTGACCGCCGATGGCTGTGTAAATATTATCCGACAAAGAATAATTTGCGCTCAATCCCGTGAATCCGCTGCCATCATTAAGATTGCTAATCTCAGTGAGAGTAAAAGTAAGCAGCGGTGTAAATTGGTACATGGCGCTGAAGGCTAAATAGTTTTTTCCAAGATTTAAAATATCACCTTCAATAAGTTTGTCGAACTCATAATTAGATTTACTCAGTTTTCCAGCGCCATTATGCTGGTATTCAATGAGAGCATAAATATTTTGAGTGAATTGATAGTCCGCACCTAAAATAAAATGGACATAATTGGCGACACTCTTAAAGGACACAATGCTTTCTCCGCGCACACCCGCATCAAAAAAGTTTCCCGCAAAATCCAAACCGCCAATCAATCTCTCATCAAATCTTCCGGAGATAATTGCAACATCAAATTCGGAAATATTTGTTCGAAACCTAAAACCGTAATTACTGTTTCGAAGAACTTCTTTGGGATTATAAACAAGGTGAAGATCGGTAAAACTGTCGAAACTAAATTTAGCCGTTACCGCATCTGCGCCGTCTTGTTCTAGTTTATAAAATGACGTGGGATTTATCGGATTAAAAAGATCTGTCGGATTCCAGACTCTGCCTGTTCCCCAGGAAATTCGCTGTCTGCCGATTATAATATTTCCCCAATTAAATCCCTGCCGGAAATACAATCTGTCAATTAAACTCAGCGCCGTAAAATTACCACTCGTTTTGACAACGGATAGATTGGCTAATTGTCGGCTAGATTTTTTTGCTTCCGAAATAAAGAAAGCAGATAAATCATCGTACAATAATAAGGACGATTCAATCTCTGCGGCAATTCTACTGTTTTCAGAAATGTAGAAGGCGGGTTTTAATCTAACCCGCGTCAGATTCATTTTTATTGCGCCGGCTAAATTATAGGAATTTGCTTGCTGCTGATTGAACAATTGTAAGATCGGCATGGTAATAACGTATCCGGTAAATTCGAATTCGGGTTGTGCAATTGTTTTTATGTTTATAAATAGAGTACAGAAGAGAACAGTTACTGAAAAAATCTTTTTCATTTCAAATCCAGTTTTCCGTCCCTCAAAAGGATTAGCCTCTTTGCTCTCTCAATCACCTGATTATCGTGAGAAGAAAAAATAAATGTAATGTTTTTATCTCTGTTCATTTTTTCCATCAGATCAAGAAGTTTGCCGCCAGTAACCGAATCAAGATTTGCGGTTGGTTCATCGGCAAAAACAATTTCCGGATCATTTACAATTGCCCGCGCAACGGCAACTCGCTGCTGCTGTCCGCCGCTCATTTCGTTGGGTCTTTTGTATGCAAGATCTTTTATTTCAAGTTCATCCAGCAAACTAAGCGCTTTACTTCTTCTTTCGGATTCTGGAATTCCCAACAGCATCATACTGAATTCAATATTTTCAATTGCAGAAAGTACAGGAATTAAATTATATGCTTGAAAAACAAATCCGAATTTATTCAATCGAAGAGCGGAAAGTTCTTTTCTCTTTTTGATTGTTATGTCACTACCCTCTAAAAATATTTTTCCGTTTGTAGGCTTATCCAAAGCTCCAATTACATTAAGCAGAGTAGTTTTCCCGGAGCCTGAAGGTCCCGCAATTACGGTAAACTCGCCGCGCTCGAAAGAAAGATTAATATCTTTGAGTGCCTCAACAGGAACTCCATTATCGCTGTAAGTCTTATCTAAGTTTTCGGTTTTAATTAAATCCATAAAATCCTCTTATACGTGTCTTATTGCAGTTACAGGTTGAAGCTTTACGGCTCTATATGCAGGATAAAAAGCGCCGATAATTGATATCAACGGAATAGTAAGCAGCAAAGAAATCAAATTTTCCATTGAGAGTTTAGGATAGAGAATTGCTCCAATTCCGAAAGAATCCAGACTCTCTGCAAAAGAACTTAAATCTATTCCGTTAATCAGAACGCCTTTGTACAGAACCCAGCCAAGCACAACTCCGATAATTGTTCCCAGCAGCCCAATTAAAAAAGCTTCGAGAACAATCATATTTACTATTTTGCCATTTTTCATCCCTATTGCCATTAGAACTCCTATTTCCTGAGTCCTTTCATAAACAGCCATAAGCATGGCATTTATTATTCCGAATATTAATGCAAGTCCAATAATAAAATTAATAACGTAAATCATTTCCTTGTACATGTCCAACTGCATAACCAATAAGGGAAGCACTTCGTCATAGGAAAGAACTTCAAATCTCTCACCCAATTTTGATTCGATTTCATCAGCTGCTTGCGGTGCGAAATGATAGTCCTTTGTAATGATTGCCAATTCGTGATACTCAGCGCCGAGTTCAAGCATATTTTGCGCATCGGTAATAGGAACGTATATATATGCTTTGTTGTATTCTGAATCGGGCGAGCGGAATATTCCAATTACGCGGAATACATCCGAACCAATTGAACCGTCCTTCATATTTGCCATGCAAACGATTTTATCTCCAATATCAACCTGGAGTTTTTCCGAAAGAGTAGTTCCAATTAATACTTCTCGAATTCCGGTTTCAAAATATTTGCCTTTAACAACCGAGCTGATGATGATCGACACATTTTTTTCTAATTCGGGATCAACGCCGAATAGAAATATTCCGGATGAGTTGTTAGCGCTGCTTATTAATCCGAATGTTATTACGCGTTTACTGTAAAAAGAAACGTGTTCATTTTCGATGGCAGCTTGCTCAGCGGCGTTGTTATCGGGAATTGTATTTTGAACAATCTTGTTGTCAATAAATCCGTTCTTATGAATTTGAATATGCGATGTACTCAAATTGATTTGGTTGAAAAGCATTTGATAAAGCATACCGTTCTGCAACGCATCCATGCAGATCGCCGCAACAATTCCGACTATCACGGAACTTAAAACAATTATCGACCGGCGTTTATTACGCCAGATATTTCTCCACGCAATTTTTATCAACATAGCATTATGTATATCTAATTCCTTTGAGTGGTTCTAATTTATATACTTTGTACGCCGGATAAAGAACGGAAATTATAGAAATCACGAAAATAACCAATGAGGTATTTAAGAAAATAATCAAATCGACTGAAGATTCAATAATTGGGAGGAAACCGTATTCTTCGTACATCTGTTCGAACTCAGCGCCAAGAGTGATCGGGTTATTATGAATGTATGAATTAATTCCATATCCAATTAAGTCTCCAAGCAGTATTCCTATTGAAGCAATGAAAACAGTTTCCATTATTATCAAAGTAACGAGCTTTATTTGAGGCATGCCTATTGAAAGAGAAACGCCGAATTCTTTGAATCTTTCCGTAACCGACATTAAGACAGTATTTAAAATTCCGAATGCAACTATGATAACCAAAATCAAAAGCATCAGCGCACCGCTCACATTATCGAGGTCAATTGACTGTTTAAATTCAGGAAGAACCTCGCCCCAATCAAGGACAACAAGAGAGGCATCATTAATTTTATTCTGCAATCCAGTCTTAACTTCATCCAAGTCGCCCTGCGAACTAAGTGTAATAACAATTGAATGGATGCGGTTTTCCATCGCCAATAATTCCTGCGCGCTATTTAACGCGACGAACACTGCAGACAAATCCATTTCCGGATTGCCAAATTTTACTGTTCCGCTGATTTTAAATTTTAGATTTCCCAGCGAACCATCAATGCCCTGCGAAAGGACAACTACTTCGTCTCCAATTTTGGCGTTAAGATTTTTTAAAAGTTTATATCCAACGACTATATCGTAACTGGTATCGGAAGCGAAAAAACTTCCCTCCATTAGTCTATTCATAATAGTAGTTGATGCAGATTCATGTTTTGGCGAGAATCCGATTAGCGCGGCGCCTTGAGAATTGTTTTTGAAACTTATCAGCCCGCCGCTCATTACCCGCGGAGCAAATCCCTTAATAAGTTTGTTTTCAGAAAGAATATTCTGCAGCTCTTGGGAGAATTTAAAGTTCTTTGTAAGCGAATTATCTTTTTGGAATCCCGCTTTCTGAACTTGAATATAGCCTGAGAAAAGATTGAGAACGTATTTTATATTAACATCGTAAGTGCCAATTTGAACTCCGCGCATAGCAATTGCAGTCATCGTTGCAAACACAATTGCAATTAGAGTAAGTAAAGACCTTCTCTTATTGCGCCAGATGTTTCTCCAACTGAGTTTTAAGAGAAGTCCCACTTAGTTTCCTCTTTCCAATTCTTGAAACGAAAAAGTACGCGATGGAATTTTAACATCAAATTTCATGTCAATAACCTTCATCTCAGTTGAACTGCCTTCTTTGGAAGTATTTATCATTCTCCAAATTGTCGGCATCTTTTTTCCGTTAAGAGTTTTAACTTCTTCAAACTCCATGTACCTTTTCATGTTTCCTTTTTCATCAAAGTAATCTAACCGCGTAGGAATAAAATCAGATTTACGCACCCAGTAATGAATTTCCCCCCACACTACGGCAACGTCAGGATTTGGAATTAATTCAACCCCCCAGCACAATTCGCCGCTCAAGGTTTTATCGGGCAAAAACTTGTGTTTATAATCTTTTTCGAGGTTGGATTCTCTAACTAAATCATCATTCGTAAAATCCGATCCATTCCACGATTGAAGCATCATTGAAGGAGGGATTTTAATTGTAGTTTCGGTATTCTTTAAGTAGTTCCACATTTCGTTGCCGATCTTTAGCGTTTTATTTCCGCGCTCTCTTTTTGGCGAATCAATAATAATCAGAGCTTTTTCATTTCCAACCCACCAGCTTCTCATTTTAAGAGTTCTTTCGTAATCGGGATTAACAACGGTCATGGAAATTTCGCCATAAGCATTTTCGCCTTTAATAACGTTTTCTGCTTTCTTAATGATCTCCATTGCGGATTGGGAGAAGACTTGCGATGTGATTGCAATTAAAAAAAAGATTAGCTTTTTCATAACAGCCCTTAAAATGAATATGCGGTCATTCAAAAAATATTTTATTTTGGAACGAAAGTCAATTTTAATATGAATTTTGAACGCAAGCACACGCGCCAATTTATCATAATAATTTCAATAGCCGTAAAATTTATCCGACCATTGAGGCGGCAAATTGGAATACATTTCTAAAGTTTACATCCACAATTTCTTTCAACTTTTCGTTGGCAGGGAATGGATTTTCGTGAGTGTACTCGTAAGGGAAGTCCGAAATTAAAGTTCTTACGGGCACCTTCATCTTGTCGCCGTTGAGAGTGCTTATCACCGAATCCGGAGGAAATACTTTGTCTTTAATTAATGCCATCGCAAAAATGCGGTCTTTTAACTCATCAAACTTTTTATCCCGCAGTTCGCTGTTGTTATTATAATCGGAAAGGAACTCTAAAAAATTTATTTCAATCAAATCCTTTAGCTTGGCCAACGGCTTGGTTAGAGGCGAATCCGAAGAGAAAAGCTTCTTTAAAAAATCAGTCAGCGAAGAAGATGCTTCGCTATCCAAAATAGCTTTTGCCACAGGCGAAGTTAGATCGAGAGAAGAACCCCCGCAAAAAATGAATAGCTTAGATTTATCGAAGTAATTGTTTTTATTAGACATCATTAAAACTTGGGCTAACAGGGCGCCGATTGAATAGCCGAATAAATCAATACTTGCATCATCGTAGATGAATTTATGTTTGCCGGAGCGAATTTGTTTAATTATGTTAATTACATCTGAATAACTCTGCATTCCGGATTGAAAAAATTTGTGGGGCTGATAGTGTATTCTCGTGCTGAGAACAGCATTCGCAAAAGTTGAATTGCTTAGTCCGGGCAAATTTTGTTTGCGCTCTTCTGATATAGCCTTTAACCGCGCCAAATTAAACCACGATTGAGGCGTGCGGTTGATGTGAAATGCGAGAGGAAACATTAAAATGGCTTTCCCCGTCAATAGATGAAGCTCGAGCGCCCATGGTAGATATTTTAACCAAGACCTCTCATTCAATCCGTGGAAAAAAACTATTACTTCCTTTGCGCGGACGTTCTCTTTGTCCTTTATCAAAATGTAATTAAACGATTTGTTGTCCTGCGAATCCTCGTCTGATTCGTTATTTAGCTTAAAGGATTCAGATGAATTATTCAGTAATAAATTTTGATGTTCATTCTCTCTTTGATATTCCGATCGAATTTTGGACAGAAACTCTTTGTTCATTTTAAAATTCGACTTGAAATTTATATGATGAAGAACGGATTTTTGATTGTCCAAATTTATCAGCGGAATATTTGGGTTATACTGATTCTTAAAAGAATTCAACGTATTGTAATACACTTTGTACTCACTATTTGTTTTCGCGTTTGCTGTTTTTAGTTTTAAGCGAAGTGATTTCTTTTTTCTTCGCCTTTAGAAGTTCTTCCCATCTCTCTATGCCTTCTTTGAAATCGTTCATTCTAGCAAATAAATTTTGAACCTCATCGCTCATCTCAGAAAGTTTTTGCTCGACATCTCCCATTGGAGAGGCTTCATAATTTCTTTGAAGGGCAAGAAATTCCCGGAAGAAATCAGATATCTTTTTTATTTCATCCAACGAATAACCAAAGAGCTGAAGATCCTTAATTAGTTTGCAGAGATAAACGTAGATTTCCGAGTAGAGACGAAAACCGCCCTCACTTCTCATTTCAGAATCGATTATTCCTTTCTCCTCCCAATGCTTAATTGTTCTTGGGCTAATTCCCACAAGTTCCGCTAAGTTTCCAACGGTTATAAATTTTTCGGTCTCGGACTTTCCGGAATCTAATTCAGCGGCTTTGGGCAGCCCAACCTTTTTGATAATTTTATGAATTTCGCTCGTACCGTATCCAAGATCTGTCAGTGTTCTGATCTGCTTTACTTTTTCCACAGCAGCGCTTGTGTAAAAAGCAACTTTATCATCTGTAACCCCGGAAGGAGAAATAAGTTTTTCATTCTCGTAATTTTTTAATGCTTCTTCTGTAATTCCGGCTGCTTTAAGGAACTCAGCAATAATAAATATTTGATTCATGTGACCTCAGCGTGTAATTGCGAACAAACTATACGTAAACGTACACGAATATAGTGCGGTTAATTATACTATGCAAGAAAAATTTTTAGAATGAGCTTTTTGAGGAAAATTAAATCAGCCGCGATTTTTTTATCGAGGCTGATTATTAAAGGAAAGATTAATCTGTTAAACCAAGCGCTTTTATATAACCCTCATTTGCTTCGCACTTTTTTAGATTACAATTTTCAAGGTATTCTGCCAAGATTTGTTTAACTACAGCCTGATCTAACCGGTTCTCTCTAATGAATTGATAGTTATCGCGCGGTTTTTCGGCGTAATCCATAATCGTTTCATAATTGGAAGGATATTTAATCTGCACTATTCCCGCGGATGATTCAAGTTTTTTATAAGGCCAGAAGCACCAGCCGATATTGTGCTGTTCCAGCAGAGTTCTAAAATTGTTCACCCATTCGTCCGAGTTTTCGCCCGATTCACCGAGGTATAACGGCACATTATATTTTTCGGAGAAATCGAGATACTCCTGTATCTGTTCTTGAACCGGCTCCATCCAATATTTGTGAAATGTATAAACTAAGTTATCGTCAAACGGTTCGCCGAAAACGGAAAAATTAGTATTCCATTTAGCGCCGCCCAGAAATATGATGTGGTTCTTATCTACTTCACGAATTGCAGCAGTCGCCTTTTTATAGAGAGGCTCAAGTTTTTCATAGAGTCCATCTTCTTCAAAGTAATGCGCAATAGGCTCGTTTAGTAAATCATAACCAATAATTATTTTATCATCTGCATATTTTTCTGCGATTGATTTCCAAATTTTAATGAATTCATTTTGGCAATCCTCAGATGTGAACAACCAGGGATAGCCCCAGCTATCGTCAATGTTGTCGCCGGTCTGCCCGCAAGGCGCGCCGTGCATATCAAGAATTACATAAAGATTTTCTTTTCTGCACCAATCTAAGATTCTGTCGAATAATTCAAATCCTCTTGCCTGCGTATTGTGAAGAAATGTCTCGTCGTTAAACAAAGCATAATGAAAAGGAAGGCGGATTGAATTAAGTCCGAGCCTTTTGATGAACTTAATATCTTCATGAGTAATGTAAACATCCTGAAAATTAACCCAGAATTTTTTAGCTTCATCCGGTCCAATCAATTCAGCAAAAACAGAAGTAACCAATCGGGGTGAATTCGGCTTTTTGAATTTGAACATATAACCTTCCGGCAGAAGCCAATTCCCGATGTTCATTCCCTTAAGAAGAATCGGTTCGCCACTTGGAAGAATAATTTCCTTTCCTCTGGTTTTTACAAAATCACCGGCAAACATTTGAAATGATAAAACCGTCAGCATTATTATTACAAATCGAAGTTTCATAGTCAACTCAAGTTATTCAGTTATAAAAAAAGATGTTCCAAGTCCGCAATCGGAATCACCGCCGACCCATAATTTAAATTCACCTGGCTCGGTTACTCTAAGCATTTCGTTATTAATAAATGATAGATCGTCAGTGCTTAATTGAAACAAAATTGTTTTTTTATCTCCCGGTTTCAAAGTCACTCGCTCGAATCTCTTAAGCTCTTTTACGGGACGAGTAACGCTTGCGTACAGATCTCTTACGTAAAGTTGAACAACTTCAGTGGCTTCATAATCACCAATATTATTAAGGTCGAAAGAAACTGAAAACGAGGACTTGTTTTTAACTTCATTCGGAAACATTTGAAGATTGCTGTACTCAAATTTTGTGTAAGATAATCCATAACCGAAAGGATATGCCGGCGTAAAATCAACATCGAGATAATTTGACACAAAACCCTTTGGATCCAACGGAGTTCCAATGGGAATACCGAGCATATTTTCGGAAGGCGGACGACCAGTATTTTTATGTGAATAATATATTGGAATTTGTCCAACGGTTCGCGGGAATGTTACAGGAAGTTTTCCCGAAGGAGAAGTAAGCCCAACAAGAATATCCGCGATTGCGGGCCCGCCCATTGTTCCTGGATGCCATGCGTATAAAATGGCATCTGCTCTTTCAGAAATATTTGGGAAGGTGAGCGGTCTTCCTGCCATTATAACAACTACAATCGGCTTTCCAGCGTGACTTAAAGTTTCGAACAAATCATCTTGTGCTCCGGGCAAATTTAAAAATGCGCGGCTATGCGCTTCGCCGGAAAGGATTGCCTCTTCACCAAGGAACAGTAGAATTACATCGCTCAATTCAGCCAATTTAACGGCATCCTCGAATTTGCTTTTATCAATTGTCCTGCTGTTTTCAAGCACATCTAAATACTTTATTTCAGCTATCCCTTCCAGTGATTTTTTAAGTGAAGTCAATGGCGTCTGCGTGTTTTCTTTTTTCCCATCCGGTGACCAAGTTCCCATTTGATCTTCAGGGCTGTCTGCCAACGGACCGAATACTGCAATCGTTTTCACTTTTTTTGATAGAGGCAGAACAGTATTGTTTTTAAGCATAACAATTGATTGTTCAGCTAATTGTTTTGCTGCCGCGAGATGATTCTCGGTTAATAGTTTGGAAACCTTTGGCTCTTTTGTATAAGGATTTTCAAACAAGCCGCAGCGGAATTTTATTCTCAAAATATTTCCAGCGGCTGTATTAACAACTTCTTCAGAGACGAGTCCATCTTGAATTAGTTTTTCGAGATTATCCGCATAGCTCAAAGATACCATTTCCATATCCACGCCGGCGTTGGCGGATTTCATTGCAGCCTCATACTCATCCTTTGCGTAACCGTGAGTGATCATTTCAGTTACTGAACTCCAATCGCTGACCACAAATCCATCAAAATTCCACTCGCCTCGTAAAACTTTGTTAAGCGTAAAATCATTTCCAGAAGCGGGAATTCCGTTTATATCATTGAATGCGCTCATAAGAGTCGCAACGCCGGCATCAACGGCGGATTTGAAAGGAGGCAGATAAATTTCTCTTAAAAGCTGCTCGGGAATATATGTGGTGTTATAATCTCTTCCACCTTCGGCAGCGCCATAGCCGACATAATGCTTCGCGCAGGCTGCAATCGATTCTGCATCTGACAAATTTTCACCTTGAAACCCTTTTACCATTGATGCTGCGAGTTTAGATGCGAGGTACACATCCTCGCCGCATGATTCTGCAATGCGACCCCATCTTGGGTCGCGGGCATTATCTATCATAGGCGCAAAAGTCCACTTAATTCCTTCGGAAGACGCTTCAACCGCCGCAATGCGGGCAGCTTCTTGAACAAGAGCGGGATTCCAGCTTGCGGCTTGTCCAAGCGGAATTGGGAACATTGTTCTGTAGCCATGAATTACGTCTCTACCATAAATTAACGGAATTCCCAATCGGCTCTCTTCAACTGCAATTTTTTGAAGATCGTTTTTTGTTTTTAAATCTCCCGCGTTTAATAGTGAGCCGACTAATCCTTTTTTAATATCATCCTTAATATTGTCTTCGCCGCCCTTCGACCACAAATGATACTGCGCCATCTGCCCGATTTTTTCCTTTAACGTCATTTTCGATAATAAATCTGTCACGCGTTTTTCAACATCGTCTTGTGAATAGATGTTGAATGAAACGAAGAGCAGCAGTGATAAAACTATTGTTGATTTCATTTTCACAATGCCCCTTACTTTTTATGGATACAATTTTATTTTATGTAAAGAATTTTTTTTACAAAAGAGAAAGCGTCATTATTAATTACAATAATATAAGTTCCTGAATTCAGCGATTCCGCGGGATTCCATTCATAAACGTTTGCGCCAAGGCGGATAATTATTTCTTTAGTAAAAACCTTTCTCCCCAAAACATCGTACACTATCATTTCCTTATTAAGATCGGATAGAGAATTTGAAGTTAGTGCAACCTTCACATTCCCATTAAATGGGTTGGGGTAAACCTCGATTTTGTTTTCATACGAAAAATCTCGTTCGCCCTCCACACCGGTTGCAAGTAATGAGAATGCGATTTTATCTAAATTAAATCCACCGGTTGATGTTGAAAAACAAATAACATGGAGTCCCTTAGGAAGTTGAAATGCGGAAGAAATTCTTTCAGTCCAATTTTGCCAGCCGCCGGTGTTCGGCAGAATCTGCTCGCCTGTTAAGTTTGTCTCGTTGAGAAATAACTCAAACTTATTGCCGTCATTGGGCGAAGCAGTTCGTGTTGATAATGTATAAATCCCGCTATTGATAATATTTACTGTATATTCAAACCACTCGCCCGCATCTATCCATCCAACATTGAATCCGCTATCGGAAGAGCCTTCGGTATCAACTCCTTCATCAGTGCGAAAACTGTTTCCGTAGTTGTTGCCCGTGTTAATCGAATCAGTATCAAAGTATGCAGTTTCGGCGCCACCGAGGTCAAAATATTCAGCTTCAATAGTTCCTGGAATTTCTAAAGGGAATCCAAGGTAAGGAGATTGACCGCATCCGGCGCCAATGCTAACTTCGATTGGTTCGGACTTGCGGATATTGCCTTCGTTATCTGTTACTTTTGCAATTAGTTCATAACAGCCAGACTGAACATTTTCCCAATTATAAGTGTAAGGAGTGTTTGTGAATGTTTTCAATAATCCGTCCATTTGAAACAACTCAACTTTTGCTACGTTTCCATCGGGATCGGATGCGCTGATGATTACCGGAATGGCTTTTCCATAATCGAATAATTGATTGTTCGTTGGATAGAGAATTGATGATTTGGGAAATTTATTAGCATCTTTATAAACGCGCACAAAATCAACTTCCATTTTTTGCGGAAACTGTGTTGAATTATCCGGACTCCCAGGCCATGTTCCTCCGACGGCAAGGTTTAGCAAAAGAAAAAAGTTGTTATGAAATTCAGAAAGTTGAGCGGGAGTAATATCAATTACGTGATATTGAATTCCATCAAGTTTCCAAACAATTTTTTTTTCGTCCCACTCAATTGCAAACAGATGAAAAGCATCTGCAAAAATTCCGCTCGAAAGTTTTCGAGATCCGGCGTAAGAAGCGTGTTGTCCGTTATTTGACCAGTGAGCGGCTCCATGTACGGTGTTGTCATTTCCCGTTCCGCCAATTAGCTCAACGATGTCAATTTCTCCGCATGCGGGCCATCCGACTTGTTTGAAATTTTCTCCCATCATCCAAAATGCAGGCCACATACCCTGACCATATGGCAGTCTTATCGAAGCCTCAACTTTGCCGTATTTCCAGAATCTTTTTCCCATAGAAATCATTCTTGCAGAAGTATAACTTTTTCCGCTATACGATTCGTTTTTGGCGACAATAACAAGTTTGCCATCTTCAACATAGGAATTATCACTCCTATTTGTATAATATTGTAACTCTTGATTTCCCCAACCGTGTCCGCCGGTTTCGTGTGTCCAAGTTGAGGAGTTTATTTCGCTGTTGTCAAATTCATCCGACCATACGAGTTCATAGTTCTGCGTAAATATTTGTGACGATAAAAATAACGTTAGCAACAGTGATGAGAAAAACTTTATTTTCATATTTAAAAAATCCCGGGAAAAAATTAATTAACAAAATAAACGCTCAAGAATCATGCAAAACAAATTGTTTGAAAACAGAACAAAAAAGAAACAAATTACAAAAAGTTGATAAAAGCGTTTATTAAATATATAATATAAAATTATCGGATTGATAATTTCGTTTTCACTTGGAATGAATATAATTTCACTTCTTTAAGAAAAATATTATATTTGAATCAAAATTAGAGAGGAAACAATGAATTATAGTTTAACAAATTGGTTATCCTTCGAAAAAAGCAAAGTTCTATTATTTGATTTATTGGCGATACTGGTTATTGCTTTTCTCCCTTCCATTAGCCACTTAGTTGCCTTTCCTATTTATTATTTAGACCCGATGAGAATTATCATTATTGCATCGCTGGTTTTGACGACAAAAAGAAACACCTATTTAATAGCTCTGCTTCTGCCTTTGTTTTCGGTTTTAATCTCTTCTCACCCGTCTATAATCAAGTCCACATTAATACTTTCAGAGCTTTTGTTAAACGTTTTTCTGTTTTACGCGATCAGCAAAAAAACAAGCAATCTGTTTCTCTCTGGATTTGCCAGTATATTTTTCAGCAAGGTGTTCTATTATTCTGCAAAGTACATTCTCCTTTCAACAGCAGTAATGGCAGGTTCTTTAATATCAACACCGCTCGTTATTCAAATCGGGATGATGATATTATTAAGTCTATTTGTTCTATTTTTTTCAAGTAAAATCATGCAATCGAAATAAAAATTTATTATGCGGTTTTTCCACGATTTCAATTTTTTAAAACTTAAAATCGAGTAGAGCTTCTTTCCAAAGAAAATCTTCGTTGATAGTTATGCGTGAATCATATTAGTAAAAAGGTCACGGGAAAATGAAAAAGAAATTTATAAAAGCTGGTGACTTCGACACGAAGTTTGAATTGGGCGAAGATATTAGCGAACATTTCGATTTAGAAAACGCTAGTAGACCTGGGCAGAAGCAAAAAAGAGTAAATGTTGATTTTCCTGTTTGGATGATTCAATCGCTTGATAGAGAAGCAAAAAAAATGGGAGTTACAAGACATTCAATAATTAAGTTTTGGATTTCCGAAAAACTTCAACACATTGCTTCATAGCAATTACAATCCAAGGCTGCCGCAGTTCAATTTTACATGTGCATTCAGGGGAAAAATATTTGTATGCTAACCGGAGAATTACAGTGACTATTTCGTAAATCTCGGCGTAGAATTGCATGAAGAAATCATAAATAGAGCAGAACAAAATTCTTTTTAATATGAGAGCAAATTGGAGCTAAAATATTCGAGTCATTCATCGCTAAAAGTAAACACACCAAATGTTGCGCTTCTTCCGTGGGGCGCAACCGAAGCGCACAATCAACATCTTCCATATGGATCGGATATAATTCAATCCGAAGTTATTGCCAAAACTGCGGCAGAAGCGGCAAATTCAAAAGGAGCAAAGTCAATAGTTCTTCCCGTAATTCCATTTGGGAATAATGCTCAGCACTTGGATCAGATTGCAGCGATACACCTCAATACAACAACCGCGTATTCAATACTAAAAGATGTTTCGTACTCATTATTAAAGCAGGGAATTGATAGATTGATAATAGTTAATTCACATGGCGGCAATGATTTTAAGCCGCTGGTCAGAGATATTCAGAGTGAATTAAAAGTTTTGATAATTCTTGCCGATCTTCACAAAATGATTCCCGATGTTGTTGGCGAATTATTTGATACTCCGGGAGACCATGCCGGAGAGTTGGAAACAAGTATGATGATGTATTTGCTCAATGACGATGTTGACATCAGTAAAGCGGGCGAAGGAAAGAGAACTAAATTCAAAATCAAAGGACTAAATCAAGCTGGCGTTTGGACTCCGCGTCCGTGGAAATTATCGCACCCCGATCTAGGTTCCGGCAATCCGGAGAATGCGAATATTGATAAAGGGAAAATTTATTTTGAGAAACTAACCGAAGCCCTTTCTACCGTAGTTCTGGATTTATCCATTGCAGTGAAAGGTGATTTGCCGTATATTTAGTTTGCTTTTCGTGTTGAATAAACGTCAACTTAATTAGGGAATGGTTTTCTTTGTGTCTTCGAGACTTGGTGGCGTATTTTAACTTAGAGCACAGAGGGCGGTAAAATACTTCATTTACAGTTGGAGTAATAATGAAAGGTAAAATTATATTGATGCTGGTTTTAACAACGCTGCTGTTGAATGGCTGCGCAAGTACACCGATGAATGACTTTTTCGGAATTCAAATGAATCCTGACGAGGAAAAGGATTTTAAGATTTACTCATATTCTGATTTCGAGGGAGTTAAATACTCAAGTAATATCAACATGAATCCAAATGTTTACGCTTGGGCAGAATTTGATCTAACCGCTATCCGAATAAAAGTGCTCAACAACTCGGGAAAGAATATTCCCATAAGTTACATCAACGATAATTTTTTACTTCAGACGAAAGACGGCGAAGCTTATGCTCTAACAAAGGAAGAGATTTTTAATTATACTAAAATTACTTCTTTGGAACCGGGCGCATCGGTCGAGTTTAAGTTAGAAGTGCCCTCAAGATTTTGGGACTCGATAGGAAAAAGGAATGTTCAAATGCAGGGAAAAGAGGTCTTCTCACAATTTGATAAGAACGAAAATTCATTGTCAATTATTAAAGAAAATGTAAAAAGCATTTACATACAATTTGGCGGAGAAGTGAATATTGTATTGAAAGCCGTGCCCGCTGATTCGATTGAATAAATTCACAAAAATGCTACCATCCAATTTGAAAGAGGAAAATAATGCCGATAAAAATTTTGCAGCCAACCGTAATAGAAGCAGCAGGGAACAAGCCGAAAATAATTAAAGAATACGTTGGAAGAGTAAATTCAGGCACAGGCGATGTAAGTATCGCTCACATGAAAAGTCCAGCAGGCTGGGTTGAGCCGGGACAAACTCCCGAATTCGATGAATACACATTGGTTCTTAGCGGAACATTACAAGTTGAATCGAAAGACGGAATTATTGAAATTAATAGCGGAGAAGCCGTTATTGTAAAAAAAGGAGAATGGATTCGGTACAGTTCTCCGCACTCCAACGGCGCTGAATATATTGCCGTATGCTTGCCTGCTTTCTCACCGGATACAGTTCACCGCGACGAGTAACGATGCGATAAGCGCAGCCCGCATGATTGATTTGCTAGAGCGCGATTAAAATATTTCCTTGAATATTTGATCTAATTTTGTCCCGTCATAATCACCATTTAAAGAAAAGGGGATTTTGAGATTAGAAAGGACTTCGCTAAACTTTCTGTAACCATTTTCATTGCGTAATTCAACCCAGTTAACACTTAGTGCATAATTTCACAAATACAGTGACGTATAAAATAATGGCTAAATGTATTAGCTCTGTCAATAAGTTAACAAAAGTATAATAACTAATCTAGGGTATTTACTTCCTGCCACTAATAGAATATGGCACAATTAAA
>JAHJTX010000157.1 GCA_018829545.1 Bacteroidota bacterium
AGAGATCAGAAACCAGAAGTCAGAAGTGAGATTTTAGAACGAACTATTTGATGAGAAATCATTTGGGATTATTAATCATAGCTCACAGCATTTTCCCAAACGACTTCAGTTATCAGATTTGATAAGAAATGAGGTTGGATTTTTTATCATTGATCCAAGCATTTTTCCAACTTCTAAAACTTGATCGGTTAAATTTTTATGTACTTCAGCACTTATATAGTTACAATCTTTTGCAAAATCTAATGAAGAATCAGTTTCACTATTCTCACCGTCGCAATCTGTAAGTTTGCTAATTAAATGCGCTTCATATCTCCTTTTAGCCCAGGCTTCCCTTAAATTTAAACATACAGAACGAGAAGATCTTCGTACCTGACTGGTTAAAGCATATTTCTCTTCTTTTGGAAAAGTTTTAGTTGTTTCAAAAATTTCCAATGCTAATGAATACGCTTTTTGATATACCACAAGATCTTTTGCAGAATTTAATTTCATTTAATCTTCCAATCCGATTTTGCTGACCTCTGATCTCTGACTTCCGATTTCTGATCTCTGACCTCTGACTTCCGACCTCTGTTTTTCCTGTTCAATACAACTTCGGTATTTCATTGATTCTTTTAATAACAGTACCTCCCGAAGGGGATGCTTCAACAAAAATCCAATCCGATAATTTATAGGTGCCATTTTATTGTTTCAGAACATGGGTGGTTTTCTTCGTTCAGCAATTCTCAAATAAACATCGGGAATATTGTTTTTTCAGTCTCACTAAAATTTTTGCTTACTAAATAGTGACCGCTTAAACCCAGACCTGATGAATTTTTTTCAAGCTTTTTCAAATCGCTAAAAGAGGACTTTAGCTTAACTTCAAAAGCTATTTCCTTATTTAGGATAAAATCAATTTCTGCGGTATTTCTTTTATTGTAGAATGAAAGTTCTCCATAATTGCTTAATTGATTTGCCACCGCATTCTCAAATAACTGACCATTATTTACTTTTCCGATTATATTTAACAATCCTGTATCGGAAAAATAAACCTTTCTACCCCCTGCAATTGTTCTATCAATGCTTTTTGAAAACTTTGGAATAAGCTTGATAAAAAATACGCCCTGCAGCAGTTCCAGGTAACTATAAATCTTAACCCTGTTCACACCTAACTCGTTTGAGAGTTTTGTAACATCGAGAATATTACCCGTTCTGGGAACAAGTAATAGGATTAAGTCCCTCAATTCACGAATGTCTTTTATATCCGATAATATTTTAATATCCTTTTCAAAAAAAGAAGCAAATATATTCTTTAAAATTAACTTTTTTGTTATAATGTCTGTAGTTGTAACCACTTCAGGAAAACCGCCGTACTCTAAATAAAGATAATAGTCAGTTTCATGTTTTTTATATTCTAGAATGGAATAAGATGATATGAAATTAATGCCGCTGCCCTGCCTCCCATTATCAATTTTATTATTAAAAAATAAATACTCGTTGAAGCCTAGGGGTTGGAGAACAAACAGAAATTTTCTTCCGCTTAATGATTCAGGAAAAAGATTCTTTAAATAGTAGTTTGAGGAACCGGTTACTACAAATTTAATATTGTATTTATCAATTAGATATTTAATAATTTTTGTTATTTCGGGAAAGTTTTGTATTTCATCGATAAAAACATATAATCTTTCTTTGCCACTACCCGCTTCATTTTTAAGCGCCTCATAAACCGCATCATAATTGATGTTTTCAAAATGGAGCAGTTCTAACGGGTTTTCAAAATCATACCAAAGCTTCGGTTTATTAACCTGCTCATACAACTGTTTCATTAATGTTGTTTTACCAACCTGGCGCATACCGGTTATTATTAAAGCATTTTTGTGCTCTAAGTACTTCCATAAATCATTAAAAAGGTATCTCTTTTTCATATCTGTAATTTTTTCTTGACAAATATACGCTTATTTGTAAAATATACAAATTTTTTTGTGACTTCGGTAAAGAGAATAACTTGTAGGTGGTTTGGGTTTTCTGCATGCAGCAGGCTAAAACTGACAGGTTCTAGAAATTAGCGGTTTAAGTACCATTTTGCTGTTTTTACTAATTTTTCCGTAAAAAATGTTTCGCGCTCTTGTCCCTTTGGTAGATTTTAGATTAATTATAAATGAGTCCACTCTAAAAAGGTCGTAAACGGTTGCTCCAGAGGCACACAGGTAAAACCGTTCAAAATTTTATCACTTTTTCTCATTAACCCACGACTTTCCCAAAGGGATGGCAATGCCAAAGTCGTGGGTTAATAACAACTTAATGAACAGACTAACCGTTTCACTTGTGCGCCTTTGGCGTAACGGTTTGCATTTCCAGCTAAAATTTGAGTTATAACCCTTTTTAGAGTAACTCTTTAATAATTTGACTTTATTCTTTTATCTTTAACAACCATTCTTTTAACTACATTTTTAAAGTTCTGCCAAACCAACTCCTTCACCCACACTAGTGGTTTATTATGCCATCTTTCCGGATGAATGGTAAACATTACTTAAATTCAAGACAAAAGATTAAA
>JAHJTX010000158.1 GCA_018829545.1 Bacteroidota bacterium
GCCCCTTCTCTTCTCAAGAGAAAGCTTGTCCCGATGTTCTTTATCGGGAGGGTTGGGGATGAGTTTTTTTGCTAGACATAGAATTTTCACACAGCTTCTTTAGGGCGGAGAATAAAAAGCAACCTCACATAATGGGCTTTTTCCCATAGTATTAAAGCCATTGGGCTAAAGCCCGTTTTGAGTGTGGTTACTTGGTCCACGCCATAAAGGACGTGGTTAATTATATAATCAACCTTTATTTAGAAAAGAGCCAAGATATTTATTTAGTCTCCTACTCGACAAAAGTTTGAAATTATTTTGTAGATCGAAGCGAAGCTTCGATAAAATGCTTGTTTTTTACGAAGCTGCCTCTTCGCGCTACAAGTTCTGCGTAAGGTGACTTACTAATTCAGAAAAAATAGAACTATCTAAAATGACCAAGGCTTTAATCGAAAATTACAAAAGGTGAACTAATGAGTGAAGCATATAAAAGTATCAGCAAGGGCTTGAAGGAAGCAATTAATTATTCTAGCAGTAAAAATGTATCGGTAAAAGAATTTCAGCCGATTCACATTGATGTAAAAGAATTAAGAAATAGAATTGGCATGAGTCAAACAAGATTCGCTGCCTCTTTTGGTATTAGTCTTGGAACGCTGAGACATTGGGAGCGCGGTGATAGATATCCGAATGGCCCCGCTTCGATTTTACTTAACTTGTTATCCAAAGATCCTACATTTTTCCCTTTGAAAAAAAACTAAAGGAAAAAATGAATAATGAATATCGAACAAGGAATTTCGAACAATGAAGTTGAAATACAGATTGCTTTCACTCCGAAATTCATTATTCCTTGTTCAATATTCGATATTCAATTATCGTTAACATGTTATTACTAACGACTCTCTAAGAGCCTAAAACTATCATGAATGTCTTACATCAGTAATGCGGAATTACTTTTTTCCGTCCTTAATATAAAATCGTTTTCTTCTGTAACTTGATGTTGACTTTAACAGGTCTACTGGTTATGCCGACTAATTAAAAGTTTGTACAGTCGTCAAATTATTACCGCAAACCTTCAGGGGAAATTAACTTATGAACCGTTTATAATGCTCAAAGCGGGTTAACACTTGTTTTACATAATTAACAGTCTCTTTACCGCTGCTGTAACCAAGTTTTACAACTTCATCGGTGTAATATTGCTTTTCTGATTTTTTGAGGAGATACTGCTCAACATTATCGAACCAAACATTAGGATTGGCGCCGTATTTTTCCGCGAGATTTCTAGCATCGATTATATGACCGGGTCCAATATTGTACGACGCTAAAACAAATTTAATCCGCTCAAGTGAATCGGTAATCGACTCACTCCAATAAGAATCCAAATAATTCAGATATTTAATTCCTGCGCTAATGCTCTCGTGAGGATCGTTAACATTCTGCACGCCGAACATTTCAGCCGTTCCCGGCATTAACTGCATCAAGCCCTGCGCTCCCGCCCACGATTCGGCATTTGGCTTGAACTTTGATTCCTGATAAATAAGGGATGCGAGCATGCGCCAATCCCACTTTAAATTCCGCGCATATTTTTGGATTACTTCATCGTACTCGGAAATTTTTCCGCCGGTATTTGAGAAATATTCGCTTTCCATTCTCCGCTGATAAGCGTTCATGTTTTTATAATATCTGTTATAGATAACATAAAAATCCGGTTTGCTCTTCAGTTCCACCAGCCATTTGTTAATTTCATTTTTAAGAACCGGCGCATTTTTTCTAACAGCCCATGCAATTTTCTGTGGAAACGAAATAAAAGTTTCTGTGTCAATACTTGAGAAATACGACTCATTCAATTTGGCTACATTATCATCCGCAACTGTGTATTCAATTTCGCCATCGGCAACCATTTTAATCAAATCCTCTGCAGATAATTCGGGAGAAGCCTCAATAATATTTATATCCCCGCCAATTTCTTCCGAAAGATTTTTCAACCGTTCTGCATAGGCGGAGGAATGCTGAACGTAAATTGTCTTTCCTTCCAGATCCAGCAGATTCCTTATCATCTGATTTTCAATCTCGTGAAGTTTTATCACGCTCCAGTTCGAAGGTTTTCTCTGGATAAGAACCTGACGTGATGTATTGAGATGTGTCGTAAAATCAACGTACTTATTTCTTTCCTTTGTAACAGTTAAGTTAAATGAAATTATATCCCCTTCACCGTTGTTCAGCATTTCAAACATTTGGTCGAGGTCTCGTACAACTTTAATTTCTACTTCAACATCCAGATGTTCAGCAAGTCGGTTAACTAAATCGTACTCAAAGCCCATTGGTTTGCCGCGGTAAATAAAATAGCTATAAGCGTTGTAACCGGTGAGTGCAACAATTTTTCCGCGCTCTTTAATTTTATCTATATCGAAGTCAACCATGTAATTTGATTTCTCTTCTCTATGAGAACAGCTCAAACTAAATAGGAATAGTCCGATGAATAATATTCTTATGTAATTCTGTTTCATACCTTTCTGTACATTTTTTAATAAATTATAAAGCATCTGCTCTATCATGTTCCATAAATTCCATACATAGTAAACTGTTTGCTGTGCCCGATGGTTCAAATAAAAGACAATTTTTTCTAAAATGCAAGTGATTGTGACAGAGCGCATATATTTAAGACTAAAGCTTTTTTAAGGCACTCCGGGAGAATTTTTAAAACAGCATGAATATGTAGTTGATTTTAAACTGAATTCATGCTATATACCGCTTGAATTTTATTTTTAACAATTAAACGATATGAGATGTGTCGTCTTATTATATTTATTATTTTTGTCTTCCATCACATTTATTTTTGAGCCGAAAGCTCTGATTATCTTTGTATTTAATAAATTGCATATGTAATATTTGCAAATGGAGGAATTATGAATCCCCGCATAATTTTTACCTTTTTAATCTGTCTTTCTATATCAATCTTCGCACAAGTACCAAATATTAAAAAACTCTCTATACAGGATTCAACCCGCACTATTGTTGCATCGTCAGTTGTTGAAGGAGTTGGCAATAATCTGCTGTTCTTTTGGGCAGACTCAAATTTATTGTATTCCGCTTTAACTAGTAATTACGGAGCAACCTGGTCGAATCCGACTGTTCTTGCTAATGACGTCCAGAGTGCGATTACTATGCCGGAAATAAGAGCCCTTAAATTAACAAGCGGAAGAATATTGCTTGTTTATAAAGCGAACAGGCATGCCGTAATTCACAGCGACGATAATGGAATATCCTGGTCAGAAAAAATCTTACTTCCCACTTATACGGGCACATTAACAAATTTCGTTGCAGAACCAAGTCTCGTTCAATTAGATGACGGAAGAATTATATTTTCTTACTCCCCGCTTTTTTCAAATGGAAGTTACAGAAATCAAGCCTACTTCATTGAAAGTTTGGATGGTACAATTTGGACTGAGCGCGTTACAATTGTTAGCAGTACAAAACAGGTTGGCGCGCCAACGCTTGTTTCAATTAATAGCGAAAAACTGCTGCTGGCATATCAAGAAATGGATGCGGCAAACAAATTTGAAATCCGGCTAAAAAGTTCAAATGATTCCGGTAAAACATGGACAGGAGGAGAAGTTATAGTTGCAGGTGAAAACGAGGTGAAGTTTCCTCAATTAATTAAAGACAATTCAGGATCAATCTGGATGTTTTATATAGCCTTAAATTCCTTACCATTCGTAAGTGATTGGAAATCTGGATTTCTTCAAAAGGATATTTATTTCATTAAGTCATTTGATAATGGAAATTCGTGGACATCTCCCGAAAAATTCACCGATCATTTTTTGGATGATGATTATTTCCATGCTTCGCTTATTGAGGGAAAGCCTTTCATTACGTTCTCCTCTGTAAGACCAACTGAATTCATTGCTAAATCTTTAGATCCGCATTTTGGATTTGCAGTTAATGAACATCCCTACCAGGTATATTTTGGCATTGGGGGCGAATCTTCCGATGATCAAACTCCGCCTGTTATATTTGAGGGCGAGTTAGAATTTACCGGCAATTACCCTATTATTGATATTACAGCAAAAGTTA
>JAHJTX010000159.1 GCA_018829545.1 Bacteroidota bacterium
ACGGATGATTTTTTTGCCACTAAGGCGCAAAGGCACTAAGAAGCACAAAGAATTTATTAGTAGAACTTAGTGAAACTTTGTGTCTTCGTGTCTTTGTGGCATATTTTGAATTACAATTTATGTGGCTGCTGAGTAGTAACGTTATTTTTACAAATAAATCAACTGCCGCCGATTCATGTCTATTTAGGAATCGGCGGATTTGATTGAGGAGAAATAGTTCATATAAAAATGAGCAGGCAGTTGAAGTGCAGCTTTACAAATTTCCATTGACCACAAGTCATTTGATTTCTTGAACTCTCCAATAATAGCATCTCAGCAATAAATCAGCGATTTAAATTACAACGTTGCCATTTCGTTGTTATCAAAGTTTCTACGATAGTAGCGCATGTATTCTACTTTCTTCTCAAGGGAGTCAATAACGGCATTATTAAAATTCACCTTTTCAAATTTTGTGCGCTTCCAGATCAGAATTTTTTGCATCGTTCAAATCATTGAGAATGAATTATAGCATATTGTTGAAAAATATTATTATCTTTTCACCCAATGAAATTAAGTGTCTCAATATAGCTCTATGAAGCATAAAATATTTTTCATTTTCCCGATTTGGGTTTTTATTCTGGTATTACCGCATCATTCTCAACCGAAGTATGACAGTCTGATCACTTCCATTAAGGAGTTAGCCAATTCCGAAAAAATTAATATTCTCTCAAACCTTTGCTGGGAGTACAGAAGTCAAACTCCAAGGTTAGCAATACAATATGGGCTAGCTGCAATTGATTTGATGGGAAGTGGTGAAGCTCAGGGTCCAAAATCCGAAGTGTTCAATTATCTCGGAATAATTTATGGTAATCTCGGAAAACTAGATTCTGCTTTTTATTATTACAATAGAGCAATAAACATTGCTCGTGAAATCAAAGATTCTTTGCAGATTGCATATTCGCTGAATAACATTGGAGATTATTATTTCAAAGCTGCTCTTTATTCTATAGCTCTTGAAAATATTTTAGACGCCCTTGAAATATTTGACAAATTAGGAAACGAAAAAGGCACCGCTTACACATTAAACGACATCGGAGAAATCTATCTGAAGCAGTTAGACTATGAAAAAGCATTAGACTATTTCACCCGCTCAGGTTTAATCCGATTCAGTCTCAATGATGGGCGGGGTTACGCAAAATCCTTGATTAATCAAGCATCAACGCTCGCTAAATTAGGTGAAAATGGTTTGGCATTGGAAACTTATTACAAAGCCATTGAGTATAGCCGCTCATCAAAATACATAAAAGGCGAGAGTTGGGGCTTAGCGGGTATTGGAGACATTCATTATGAGAGAGGAATGTTTAGTGAAGCGCTTAAAAATAGATTAAAATCCTTAGAGATAGACCGGAGGATAGAAAATAAGTATGGCGAGATAATGAATTATAATCAGATTGGCTCCATTTATTTAGAGAAGAATAATTTAATTGAGGCAGCCCGTTATCTTAAAACAGCAATGCTTGAAAGTAGATCTACCGGGTATATTGACCAATTGATGATAAATCAAGATTTGCTCAGGAAGTTATCATTAAAACAAAAAGATTATAAGAATGCTTATAAATATTTAGAAAGTTACGAATCATTAAGAGACAGCATATTTAGTCTAGAGGATGCAAATAAAATTGCCGATCTGCAGTCGGCATTCATTGCAGAAAGAAATGAAAGAGAAAAAGAGTTTCTAAAAAAAGATGTTGAGTTACAGAAGACAACACGGAACTATCTAATTGTGATTTTCTTTTTAATTGCCAGTGCGGCAGTATTACTTGTTACCAAATACAGAAGCGAAAAAAAGATTAATAAGGAACTTCAAAAAGCTAACGATGGGCTTAATGAATTAAATGCTCAAAAAGACAAATTATTATCCATAATTGGGCACGATCTAAAGAATCCCGCCGGTTCAATTCGCAATTTCCTTGAATTGCTGCATGACGAATTTGATGATTTGAATGACGGCGAAAAAAAGGAATATATCAATTTCTCTTACGAAGCAAGCAAAAACCTAATTTCCTTATTAAGCGAATTACTTGAATGGGGAAGTTTAAATAGGGGATTGATAGATATTGAGATGGCTGATGTAGATATAAACGAAATGATGAGCGGTATTAAAAACTTATTGGAACCAAGTGCAAAAGAAAAGGAAATTGAAATAAAAGTTGACAACTGTGCTGAAAATGTTTGGACTGATAAAAATATGCTGAATACAGTCATAAGAAATTTGGTAAATAATGCAATTAAGTTTACCGGAAAAGGTGGTGAAATTACGATTTCATGCAGAGCTTACAAAGATTCAAAAATAATTTCCATTAAAGATACCGGAGTTGGTATAAAAAAAGAGAGCATTGCAGACCTTTTCAGAATTGATAAATCTACGAGCACACTCGGCACAGAGAATGAAACCGGAACAGGATTGGGACTTCCTATCTGCAAGGAATTTGTTGATAAATGCGGAGGTGAAATTTCGGTTGAATCAGAAGTTGGCTTCGGTTCAACATTTATTGTAAAACTTCCTCAGGAGCAGCACAGTTCCCTTTAGCCAGATTTCTAATTATAGTGTGAACCCAATCGGATTATTAGAAAAACCGTCTTTTCTCTTGACATACCATTATTCAAACCCTATCTTTGCCCACGAATTAGATAAACATGAAAAACACAACACGAAATAGCGTCCTTTTATTAGAAAGCGCCAAAATTGGCGACCGCGGCGTTGTGTCAATTTCATTAATAAATCCGCCTTCACTAATTCTATTAGGGATTATTATTCCTAGCCTGCTCGGTATTCCAACTACCGTGATTGGCTAAATAATAGGTTAATCCCATTATCATATACAAATTAAACAGAAGATTAGATTAAAGGATTAACCGAGACCCGAAAGAATTTCTGCAGGTTTTTTTATTCCGGGGATTTTATGCGATCTGACTTAATTAACTAACCTTACGCAAAAGTCTGAAATTATATTGTAGATCGAAGCGAAGCTTCGATAAAATGCTTGTTTTTTACGATCCCGATAAATTTCGGGATCGTGCTACAAGTTATGCATAAGGTGAGTTAATTAAGAAAGGATATGAAAAAGTTTCACACATAAGCTCACTTAAAACAACCAGTGTTATCAAAAGTGACGAGGACTTTAATAATCCGTTTATCTGGATCTGCAATTCATATATAGATTTAATTCCTGGTCACGGATAAACGTTTCAGCAATTTTTTTTTAGATTAACAAAAGGAAGCAATATAAATGAAAGCCGACTTTAATAATCATGAACAAGAATTCCATGACGCATGCGGAATCGGATTTATTGCCGAGCTTTCAGCTATTCCAACGCGAAGGGTTATTGATCTTTCTATCGAAGCATTAAAAAACATGTCTCACCGCGGCGCTTCAGGAACCGATGAAAGAACCGGCGATGGAACCGGGCTTTTAACAGATATTCCGCAAGAGTATTTCAAACTCGTTATAAAAGAGGAACTCGATACTAAATTTAAAGATGAGAAGTTTGGCATTGCAATGGTGTTTACAACAGAGAAAGAATTATCAGATCTTGAAAGCAAGTTTAAGAATAAATCTGCCGAGCTTAATATCAAATACATCGGTTCTAGGGAAGTTCCCGTTAACAAATTGGTGCTCGGAGAAATTGCAAAAGAAACTTGCCCTCAAATTGTTCAATTCTTTTTTAGAGACAAAAATGGAAAAAGCGATTTCGAATCGAAACTTTATCTTCTTAGGAAATCGATAGAGAAAAAAATATTAGAATCAGGCGGAGAAACATTCATCTGTTCACTTTCAAGCAAGACTATAGTTTATAAAGGAATGATGAAACCGCAGCATCTTGCCCGTTTCTTTTCCGACCTTAATCAACCCGAGTTCAAAGCTAAAGTGTCTCTCTTTCACGAAAGATTTTCTACAAATACAATTTCAAGCTGGAGTATGGCGCAGCCTTTCAGGATGCTTGGACACAACGGTGAGATCAATACGATCAAAGGAAATCGGTTATGGATGCAGACGCGCGAAGCCACAATCAAATCTAACTATTGGAATGAGCAACTTGAAGAACTAAAACCAATTGTATCTCAAACCGGCAGCGATTCTTATTCGCTCGATAATATTTTAGAGTTCTTGGTTCGAAGCGGAAGAAGTTTATTCCACAGTGCAATGATGCTTATTCCGGAACCATATATCTTTGATGAAAGTATGGAGCAAGAGTTAAAGGATTTCTATATATATCATGAGAACCTTATTGAGCCATGGGATGGGCCTGCAGCTCTTGTTTTTACGGATGGCGATTTAGTCGGTGCAAAATTAGACAGAAACGGTTTGCGCCCTTTGCGCTATACTATGACCAAGGATGGGTTGGTTATAATGGCATCTGAAGCCGGAGTTGTTGATATAGATGAAGAAAATATTTTAATGCATCATCACATGAAGTCGGGCGAAAATTTTGCCATCAAACTCGACGGCAGCGGTATCGTCACAAATAGAGAGATTACAGAAATTGTTGCACACAACGATAAATATTCCGAAAAGGTCAAGAATCATTTGTCTGCGCTCGAAAGAGGAAATGATTATGAAGAATTTGGTGAATTCGCTCTTCCAGAAGGAGGATTTGATAAACGGTTGCGCATAGCATTCGGAATTGATAAAGAAGATCTGGATCGTTTCATTATTCCAATGGCAAAGAGCGGAAAAGAATCGGTCGGCTCTATGGGGGATGACACACCGCCTGCTTTTATTTCAAACCAGAGCAGAAAATTTTACGATTATTTCAAACAACAATTTGCGCAAGTAACAAATCCGTCTATAGATTCGATACGCGAGAGATATTTAATGAGTTTATACCGGTATATCGGAAGCGAAAGAGATCTTCTGAACGATTCCAATCCATTTAGCGAAGCTATTAGAATTAATAGCCCGGTTCTTTCTCCACGGGAAGTAAAACTGCTTCTCGAGAAACATAATTGGTTCCCGCATGTTATTGTAAAATGCCATCTCAATATTGAAGATGATCTGTCAAAAAGAATTGAAGAAATTAGAGCCGAGTGCGAGAAAGCCGTAAATAACGGGGCAAAGATTATTTTTCTTTCCGATGAAGGATTACAGCCGGGTCATATTCCGATTCCCATGCTTTTAATAGTATCTGCGGTTCATCAATATTTGATTAAGAAAAAATTAAGAAACAATTGCGCGCTGTTATGTTTTACCGGCGATGTAATTGAAGACCATCACGTTGCGGGCTTGGTTGCATTCGGTGCCAGCGCAGTATATCCTTATATAGCATATGAACTCATTCGCGAAAATTTTACAAATGAAGATTGGATCGGAAAACTTAGTAATTACCGTAACGCTTTGGAAAAAGGTCTACTCAAAATAATGGCGAAGATGGGAATCTCTACTGTTAGCAGTTATCATGGAAGCATGCTGTTTCATGCAATAGGTATTTCTCAATCGCTTATAGATGAATATTTTCCAACTATTAAAAGCGCTTTGGGCGGAATTGATCTCGCCGTTCTAAAAAAATCTCTTTTAGGTAAAAGCAAAAAAGCTTTCTCCGGCAATCTTGAATTAGATGAGATAGGGAGATTCAGATTTCGAAAAGGCGGCGAAGCTCACGGATTTTCTCCATCGACGTTCAAGCAGATTCATAACATTTCTCAAAATAAAAATATTGCCGTTACCGAAGAGGAACAATCCATTTATTTAAGAGATTTTCTTGAAGTAAAAAAAATAAAACCGATCCAAATAGAAAAGGTTGAGTCAACCGAGCAGATATTAAAACGGTTCGGTTTAGGCGCAATTTCATTCGGCGCCATTTCCGAAGAAACACACCGCACACTTGCACGTGCTGCAACAATTCTTGGGATAAGAAGTAATACCGGCGAAGGCGGCGAGCAGAAAGACCGTTATAGTATATCCAATCCCGATAAAAGTGAGAACTGCTACACCAAACAAATTGCCAGCGGAAGATTTGGAGTTACAACTTCTTACCTAACCGCGGCAAGAGAAATACAAATTAAAATTGGGCAGGGAGCCAAACCAGGCGAAGGAGGACAACTTCCCGGCGAAAAAGTAACGCTCTCAATCGCAAATAATAGGCACACAACGCCGAGCGTTACGTTAATTTCTCCTCCACCGCATCATGATATTTATAGCATAGAAGATCTCGCTCAATTGATCTACGACCTGAAACAGGTAAATCCTAGAGCGAACATTTGTGTAAAACTCGTATCGCAATTTGGAATCGGAATTATTGCATCGGGAGTTGTTAAAGCAGGAGCCGATACGATTTTAATTAGCGGTAATGATGGCGGAACAGGCGCAAGCCCGCTCGGTTCCTTAAAACATACAGGTTTGCCTTGGGAAATCGGTCTTTCGGAAGTCCATAGAACTTTGACTCAAAACGGTTTACGAAGTATGGTTACTTTGCGGATTGACGGCGGATTGAAAAATGCCCGCAATGTAATTATAGGCGCAATGTTGGGTGCTGAAGAATTTGATTTTGGAACTTCTGCGCTTGTTGCAGTTGGGTGTGTGATGGCTAGGCAATGTCATCTAAATACTTGTCCGGCAGGAATTGCAACTCAAGACGTTGAGCTTAGGAAAAAATTCAGAGGCAAACCGGAAAATCTCGTTAACTTCATTAAGAGCATTGCTGAAGAGATAAGAGTAATTCTTTCGGAGATCGGGTTTGGAAGTCTTGATGAAATTATTGGACGTAATGATTTGTTGAAAGAGAAAAATCAATTCAAAAAATTACTTAAAGAAAAAAATATCGATCTAACTTCTCTTCTTGCAAAAGATGAAACGCAAAATCTTTTTTTAAATTGTAAAGAGAAAATAAAAGCGCCGACAGCAAAGTTCGAACAACATTTTGCCGAAGGTATTAGTGAAGAAGTTCTTCCCGCCATAATGACGCACGGCAGAGCGATTGTAAATAGGAAATTAAAAAATACAGATCGTGCAATAGGCAGCAGAATTTCCGGATTGATCTCGTTTTTGTATGGCCCAGGCGAATTCAAAGGTTCCATACAGTATCAACTTAATGGAGCGGCAGGACAAAGTCTTGGAGCTTTTTTAGTAGATAATATCGAACTACGACACTGCGGTGTTGCAAATGATTATGTTGGTAAAGGAATGAGCGGCGGTATGATCACAATTAGATTTCCGCGGACAATTAGAAAATCGCTCGAAGGAAATACAATAATTGGCAACGTAGCATTATACGGCGCGACCGGTGGAGAAGTTTTTATTGCCGGAAAAGCAGGTGAACGTTTTGCCGTTCGTAATAGCGGCGCAGCAGCGGTTGTGGAAGGTGTCGGTAATCATTGTTGTGAATACATGACACGCGGATTGGTAATTGTACTTGGCGAGATAGGTAAAAATTTCGGCGCCGGAATGACAGGTGGTTTAGCTTTTGTTTATAATAAACGTTTTTCCGTTGAAAGAGACTTAAATATAGAATATGTTAAAATCGATCAGCTTAAAGGACCGGACGAAGATTTGATTTACAAATATCTTGTTAATCATGTGTTTCACACCGGTTCTACAATTGCAAAGGTAATTTTGGAGAATTGGGAGATCGAAAAAAATAATTTTGTAAAAATTTTTCCTCGCGCAATCGAAGCAGTAGATTTTACTAAAATTTATGATGAACAATTTAACAGAAGAATTCTTGAAATCTTTAACTAATGAGTCTACTCCAAAAAGCAAATAAACCGTTAAAACGGTTAAAAGGATCACAACTGAGTCAAAATTAGCCCACGACTTAAGTCGTGGGTTAATAACAACTTAGAGAATCGGCGAACCGTTTCAACGGTTTTCAATTCTTTCTCAAAATTGAATTAAAAACCTTTTTGCAGTAGACTCACTAATAGTTTTTTCAGCGGTTCGATTTCGGAACTATATTTTAATAAATAGCGCCGGTTTGAATAATTATGCATTTAATTTCGGAAGTAAATGAAAAATAGCCCTTTTTACCGGACAATGTTCTTCGCCCTGCTGTTACATTATTAAAAAAAATATTAAATTCACGTGCAAATTTGATTGCTTCTTAGAACCGCCTCCTGTTTCAAATCCTTAAGCGATCACAAATTAAAAACGGAATTATTTAGGAGAATTAGTTATGTGGATAATTATAGGTATGTTCGCAATCGCAGCAGTAATAGTATTCTTGTACGAATACAGATTAAGAACACCCGATCAGTTGGTTCTTTCCGAATCACAAAATAAAATTGTTCTGCGAAAAACCCGCTTATATCCAAGACATTTCAGACTGGCTTTACAAAATACAATCCATTCAACTCAGCTTGTTATTGAGGCGTCAGCTAAAGGAAATCTGGATATTAAAGTGAAACTTGCTATTACGGTTGCTGTTTCACTTGACAATATTTCTTCTCTAATTAGAGTTGGCGGGTGGAACAATAATGCTGTTGCTAAATCAACCGAGGAATTGGAAACAATTATTTATAGTCTCGTTAGAGAGTTTACCGAGAAATATGAAATAGAAGAGTTGTCTTCCGAAAAAATTTATAATTACTTACTTGAAAAAGTAAATGTAAGTAAAGTAAAACTAGGTTTGGAAATTGTTTCACTCACATTACAATCTTTGGAAGCAGTTGATTCAAAAATATCAGAAGCTATGCGTCAGCAGGAATCAGCAAGAATATTAGAACAGACCGAATTGTTGAATCAGAAAGCAAGGATTTCTGCAACTAAGGCAAAGCTGAAAGCGGATGAAGAAATTGCGATTTTGGAAAATGGACTTGAGCTGAAAAAATTTGAGTTGAAGAAAACTGAACTGGAAAAGGAATCTGCTCTTGCGCAAAAACGCCTGGAAGATGAATTGAAACGGAAAAAGATGCAGCTTGAATTTGATAACAAAGAATTGGAATTATTGAAAAATAATCCGGAATTATTACTGCTATCTCCGCAAGCGGCAAGATTGGCAGAAGCAAGCCAATCATTGAAAAATGCCAGAACAGTTGTATCTCTTTCGCCGAACGATCTATCGCAAGGATCCGATCTGATCGGCATGTTCCAGAATTTCTTACAGAATGCAGTTTCAAATACTTCAAAGAAAAACGAAGAAAAAAAATAGTTTTCAAATTGTACAGAATGTAAAATGACAAAGCATGTAGATCCATGGAAGTATTTTTCACTCAAATCTATAAAAGCAGCGCGAGTATCGGAGGTTAGTGAAACAACCGCATCAGCAACTGTTCCAACCGAGGAGAGAGTTAATTTTCATATCGGTAACCCGGTTCAGGATGTAAAACTTTCTTCGGCTTTTTTGCGCATGGTTACAGGGATTGATATAGCTAAAGAAAATTTGACTGAAGACAAACTCGATTTATTTCTCGAAGAACTCGGTTGGAATAACGGTGAGAAAACAAAATTAGAATTTTTACTTGCACTGATAAAAAAAAGTGCGCCTTACATGCCGCGCGGCGGATTTAACAAGAAAGACCCTAACTATCTAGTAAAATATATTTACGAATGGCTCAGTAAAGATCAGCAGGAACCGTTATCTTACGATTTAGGCGGTACAACAGGCGCACGCGAAATTATTCTTGCTTCCGGTGGAATCAATGAAGCATTAAGAATATTTTTCCACTCAATTTCAAATCATCTTGCCAATCTTCCGGCAAGAATATTTTTGTATGGAATAGATCTGCCGCATCATCTTTTATCTTTTCCGTCACTTGAGTTTGAAAAATTCCCATCAGAAGAAAAAATATTTATCAACCAACTCTCACTTAAACTAAAGAGATCGCCGGATACTCCTTCATTTCTGCTTTTAGGAAAATTTACAAGCGAAGAAACAAGAAGAAATCTCCGTCAGTTAAGTTTGGAGCTTCCTCTGTTTTTTGTTGAAATAAATGATGCGCCAAATCATCTTTCGATGGCACGGGAAGCAAAGATGATGAATATTGTGCTGCGGTTCTTAACGCCGGCAGTATTCTTTCCGTCATTAAAAGATCTTTCTACAGTTATTGTTGCCGGTAATGCCGGTTTTATTAAGATAATGGAAACAATCCATTTCCAATTGAAGGGAACGCCATCGGCTTCGGAAGTTGAATTGTTATCTGTAATCTTGAAAGATAATCTTGTGTCGCATAAAAGTATTGTGGATGAGAGGCAGATAAAAATTGAGTCTTCATATGAAAGCATACCTCAAACATTAGGGAGCGACAATTCATTCGGCAGGCACGCAAGGCAAATAGAAGATAGATTAGATATTCTAATTCAACGCAATTCAAAATTAATTACCAATGTAATTGAGAGAATAACTTCTAAAAAAATTGAGCTTACAAAAAAACCGGATCAGATTTCATCTCTTCTGCCAACGGGTCAATTTTCTATTTGTGATTCAAAAGATTTATTTAATGAATTAATTGATAACATTAATTCCGATGAATGGATGTCGGAATTGGAAAAAAGTTTTCTTTATTCCTTTTTGAGGCATCATCCCGAATACAATATTAAAAATTGTATTGTGGTTAATGGCTCGTCACGTACCGGTCTCGGACTGCTCGGTTATCACTGCGGAATTAAAGAAGCGATCATCCCGGATCTTAGCTGGACATACGAACATTGCTTTCCGTCGGTTTCCGTTGTTCCTTTAACCGACGACTATGAACTGGATACTCAAGGTTTAATAGAAAGTGTGAAGATGAAGTTGAAAAAAAATCCCGATTGGAAAAAGTATGGAGCAGTTGTTCTTAATAATCCTCATAACGCAACCGGACAAGTATTTAATAGGGAAATAATATCAAATTTGGTTAAGTGGCTTCTCGAAAGAGAAATATTTGTAATTGATGATCTCTCATATCAAAATGTTGCACCGATTAATGCATTAAAGGAAATCAAAACTCTTAAGCAATTAATAAATGATTTGTTAAGCAAGGGATACATCGGCAGCAATCACGTAAAATATTTAATTACAATTCATTCGCTTTCTAAAACGGATTCTCTTGCCGGCGCCCGTTTATCAGTCGCTGAAATCTGCCATGAAGAAATTTTTGACAAATTCAAAGAAATAAGTTCGACTATCAAACCTAACATAGCGGCAATATTTTTGACTTATCTCTTCTACCGCAATAGTACGGAAACTGTAAACGCATACTGGCGTTTGAGAAATAAAATTTTTCAAGAACGAATGAACTCGTTGGAGGAAGCAGTAAAAATTCTTCCTTCAATTAGAAACAGGTTTGAAATAAATATTAAAGCGCCCAGGGGAAGTATGTATCCCCAGATGATAATTAATAATCTTCCTATGGGGCTGTCCTTAGATTGGCTTGCTTCGGGATTAGCGCGGCAGGGGATAGGGCTTATTCCGCTTTCAACATTTGCACGCACGGAAAAAGGTTTTGAAGCCGGCAGAAAAACTTTCCGTTTAACGCTTGGCGGTACAGATAATTCGGAAATACTTCTAAAAAAAACCAGACGCGTTCTTATTGATTTAAATAGAATGTTAGCTGAAGAAACTGCTAATTACAATTGCAAAAAATTTGAAGTGAAACCGTTTGGTATTAAGAAATCAGTTCCACAAAAAGATTTGATGTGCCAGTGGAATTACATTGAACAAAAGATAATCGTCGAATGCAAAAAAAGAATCCAGACTTACTTTACTCAGTACAACGGAGAGATTCGCAATCGAGGATACGAGCAAATTTTTGAGAACGAATATTTACCCGAAAGACTTTCATTATTCAAGCAAAGACTTGACGACAGATTAACATTAACCAATGAACTCCTCGAAGTTACAGCGGTGGACAAAGGAAAAAGTTTAATCGCAGCTCTGGAAAAAGAATTTTACAAAGATTCTGTTGAACGGAGAGAAACGGCATTTAAGCAGAGATTATACGACCGCACAGTTCATCCAACTCAAATGTATTCTCTAAAGAACGAATTGATATTTGAGGAATTAATAGAGCGGGTTATTAAAAACGAAAGTATTCCGGCAATTCTAATTCAGAAATCAGCCGATGAAATGCTGAAAGAATATCTTGGGTTGAATGTTGCGATTGCTTCAAGTGAAGAGCCGGCAGAATTACTTCTCGACCTAAAAACTTTGATTGCATCGGAAAACTATTTCCAAATTCATTCCGATCATCAATTACAAACAATTCTTTCTTTCTGGGGAGATTGGGACGGAAGCAACCGGCCGTCTGGTCAAGGACACAGTTTAGTAGCGACAGCGTTGATTGAAAATGTTAAACAACAAACAAAGATTCTTCAATTGCTTTTAAAACAAGATAAGTCAATTAGAATAGAATCACTGCTGTTAAAGGAAATCGAAAAAATTGGGGGGACAAACAAAAAATTTTCCAATTTATTAAATGAGATTACCCAGCTAACGCATCAGCTTGAAAAACGGTACCGCGGTATTCTTCCGTTTAATTTGAAAGCCGGTAAAATTAGACAAATCGGAATGAAGCTTCGTATCGCAAAAGATCCGCTTACTTCATTATGGCATCATAACGACAGGCTTGAAAGAAAAATGCTTGAACTAAGAACTCGGAGAAAAAATACACTCGAATTTTATTTTTCTTTGAACAAGCAGCTTCGCGAAACATTAAGCGCTTTGCTTCCTTCTATTCAGAAAAATTTAAGCGATAAAAAGCTTCTCCTTGAAGTATGTCTTTACAAAGATCTTTTGAAACGGTTTGTGATTACACCTCGAATTCATCAAAAAATGATTACTGCGCAAGATCAATTTGCAATTAATACAACCGTGCACAACATAAACGAAATCAACGAGATTGCAGCAAGATACGGCAGCCCGGGAATGGTTTTGGCCTTTCAAATCAGCATGTCAACCAAACCGGAAGCGCTAATTTTACTCGATAGAAAAATGCGAGCAAGGCGAGAACAAAATTTGCGAGAGAATTCTAAAGCCGAAATGCCAACGATGTGGCTTATTCCCCTATTTGAAGACATTGATGCCGTAAAAAATCTAAAGAATTATTTAAATAAAATTTGGGAATACTCACTTCTAAGCAGAAGATTAAATCAAGAAATAAGCGAAAGGTTTACTGAAATTATATGTGAAGTGTTTGTCGCCGGTTCCGATTTGAGCCAGCAAGTTGGGCAAGCAGCCGCAATGAGTTTATATAAAGAGGCGAATCATGTATTAACTTTATGGCTTTCTGAGAAAGGATTGATTGGAAAAGTTAGAATGAAAATGGGAAGCGGTGAGCCAATGCAGAGACAAGGCGGCTATTATTCGTCGTTAGTTGGTAAACCGGCATTCATTCATTCTAAAGATTCTACAAAAAGATTTTCAGGTTATCTTAAAGAATCTACAAAGAAAAGCACAGAGTATGCCGCCACACCTTTGATTGGCGTTTTTGCCGGCGGATATTTGCGCACATTTCAGAGTAATATCTCGGAAAAATTGAGATACCTTCCCGTGAATGAACTTTCACAACTACTGTTTCATGTAAAAGAATCGCAAAGATTTTATGAAAATGAAATTGTACGCGCCGGTGAACCGCTTATTGAAACACGGCTGCAATTTAAAACCCGCGGATTAAAGGAATTGGAAAGATTAACATTCGGCAGAAAAGACCATTTGTTCGACGAGTTCTTAAATATTTTTACAGAAAATTTCAGACAAATTTTGTACGGAAGAGAAGAAGACGTTGTAGGCATTCATATCATATCATATTTTATTGCAAGGACAACGCCGCCATTAAGAGATCGTCCAACTGTTCGTCCCGGTAAAGCGGTTTCCGGAGATGCAGGTCAAAAGATTTTGGAAAAGATTGCCGAGACAATCCCATTTTCACGTTATGGAAGTTTGCTTCGTGCAATAGCGCATAATCAAGCGCAGACAACTGTACTTGGAATTAATCAACTGACGACCGGTCTTTTTAGAGCGCTTGATACTTTTTCTCAGAAACAGTATGCCGAAGGAGAAACCATTTCAATAATTGAAGATAGAATTCTTCCAAATCTTCCGGTATATGAAATTCTTCATTCGTTAAGAATTTATCACGACTTTGATCTTGTTTACTTAAACAGACTTGAGAATTCGTTCCCGGCGGGTAATTCGGCATTTCTTGCATTAAGAGAAGACATTGATTCACTGAGCAAATATATCATTCTCTTTCAACGTGAATTATTAAGAAGGCATGGATTGAACGTTGCAGATTTTTTTGAAGACGACAAATTTATTTATGATCTATTGCCTACTTTGCGTCCTGATCTTGCAGCATTGCTGCAGCCAAATTTATTCAACACAGATCCGGAAATTCTTTCTGCTGCGATTAAAGGCAAAATAGACCCGGAATGGTTTGAGGAAATTAAAAAACTTCTTGTTGTGCCTGGTCAGGTAAAGTTTTGGAGAAAGAAAATTTGGAATTTGCTTGAACAGCCTGTATCGCAGCGAGTTGAGAGTTTTATAGAATTAGCGACCGCTCTTTTTTCATTAGCTTCAAACTCAAATACAAAGGATCTTCCGTTTGCTCCTAAGAAAGTGAAACTATCTACCGATCTGGCTAACTTCTTAAAAATGCCGGGAGACGATAACATGCGCCAATTTTTAGCGGCTGCTTTTGAATATTTATCTGTTGTATCCGAGGGAATGGTTGAGATCCCGATCAATATTATACGTGCGATTAAGGAAGTTGAACGTATAATTAAAATTGAAGAGCAAGCGTTAACTGTAAAACAGCAGGATCTGTTAAGATTTTATTTATTACAAATCGCCCGCCTTACAAATGAAAACGGATAAATATGATACATAAAAGAGTCTACTCCAAAAAGCAAATAAACCGTTAAAACGGTTAAAAGAAGCACAACTGATTCGAAATTAACCCACGACTTAAGGCGTGGGTTAATAACAACTTAGAGAATTTGCGAACCGTTTCAACGGTTTAATATTCTCTCTCAAAATTGAATAAATAGCCTTTTTGTAGTGGACTCATAAAATAATTTCAGAATATTTTCATCTTTTGTTGTACCGGATATTTTTTGAATCACAGTCACTTTTTGGTCATATTCATTTACAGAATAATTGATTTTAGTGGTGATTTAGATAAAGGAGAAGAATAAGTTATTCCCCACCTATAGAGATGTTTTTAATGTATGAGAAAAATTGCTATGAAAAAATATCCCATCGCCGTAAAATAAAATGTAACCCTAGGCGTGAATCGTTGTCTCATAATAGAGTTAGCTTTTGTTCAATTTTTTTGAACGAAAAATCCAAGGAATAAAAATGCATAAAAATGCCGCTGTATTTATAATGCTGCCGAATTGAAAAAAGAAATTGTTAATGAAAACGGGGAGTACTTGAAAATGCGCCGGCTTACGGTTGAAGATGAAAATGAGTTTAAAGATTTTATGCGGAAAGCGGAGAAAGCGCTTGATGAGAAAAGTTATTCCTCCGCAAAAGATTTATTTAAGAAAGCGGATGCT
>JAHJTX010000160.1 GCA_018829545.1 Bacteroidota bacterium
CGCCTTTGCGGTTATAAAGAGGTTGGTTTATGAATAGAGAAAGATATGAATACCTAGCTCAACAGATATTGGATTCTTGTATCACAGTTCACAAAGAAATCAATTTTAATGTCCCATTATTGAAAGACGGATTTAAGAGATTTGTTAATAGATATTTTTTATAATGAATTTTTAAACCGCTAAGTCGCGAAGAATAAACTTTGCGCCTTGCCGCCTTCGCGGTTATTAAGAGATTTGTTAATGGTTATTTTTTAATTTTTAAACCGCTAAGACGCAAAGACGCGAAGGATAGAAACTTTGCGTCTTTCCGCCTCTGCGGTAAATTCTTAAAATTGGAGTTTGAGATGAAAAAATTATTTATCCTTTTGATGTTTTCTATTCTTGCATTTTCCGTGTCTTTCGGACAGATCGACAAAAAGAAGATTGCGGACAAAGCATTCGATTCTTTTAGCGAAATTAAGGGCGAGCTTACGCTTCGTTTTTTTAATGCGCTGGACGGCAAGCCCATTCCTGATGCTGATGTAATGGTAATGAATATCGGCGAATATGAAACAGATTTTGAAGGCAAGGTATTATTTCCATTGCCCGAAGAAGACGGCATATTCAAAATTAAATTTCAGCATGAGAAGTTTATCACTTCGCAATTTGAGATTGAAATTCAAGCGCGTACTCTAATATTCAATCGGTTTTCGATTTCGCCAAAAATGCCGATTGGTACAGTTAGAGTTGTCCTTGATTGGGGTAAGTCCCCGAATGATCTTGACGCTCACTTAGTTAAAGAAGGCGATTACCACATTTCCTTTAGAAACATGATTGTATCCAAAGACGGAATTGCCAGACTCGATAAAGACGACATAGATGGGTTCGGTCCCGAAACTATTACAATAAAAAGCATCGACAAAAACGCTTCCTATAAATTTTACACCCATGATTATACAAATAAAGGCTCGGCTTCAAGCACCGCGCTTGGTAATTCCAACGCAAGTATAAAAGTCTACGGCGGAGATAATGAACTGCTGGAAGTATTCACGGTTTCTTCCTCCCTCGTTGGAGATAAGTGGGAAGTGTTTGAGATTGTAAGCGGTATGATAATAAAGTAATTAAAATGAATTTCGCATTATGAACGATGAAAACTTCGACATTCGTAGTTCCTTGTTCATTATTCGCTATTCAAAATAAAGGCAAAATGGAAAAACAAATAAGGAATAATGAATAGAGAATAATGAATATCGAGCGGATAAAACTTCGACATCCGTAGTTCCTTGTTCAGCATTCGATATTAAAGATTATTCAGGAAATAAATTAGATATGAAAGAAAAAATTATATTTATCAGCTTTTTATTGATAGCGCTTTTTACAAGGGATTTTGCCCAAAACAAACCTGATTGGGTAATTAATTATCAATCCGGAAGCCAAATAGCAGATTACGAAAAATACTATTCCGGTCTTGGTTTTTCCAAAAGCGATCAGGAAACTGCGGATAAATTGGCTTACAACGATTTTGCCAATTCAATACAAGTTGAGGTAAAAAATAGGTTTGAAAACATCACAACAGAAAAGAATGCGCAAGTAAATGAGTTTTTTACATTTAACATAGAGAAGAATTTTTAATAAAAAATCTACCGCCAAGACGGAAAGACGCAAAGGTTTTTTTTCTTCGCATCTCCGCGACTTAGCGGTTTAAGAACATTTTTACATTTAACAGAGAGAAGAATTTTTAATAAAAAATTTACCGCCAAGGCGGAAAGACGCGAAGTTTTAAATTCTTCGCGTTTACCAGCCGTATTTGGGCTGTGGGTGAGTCAGAAAATAACAATAAAAGATGAGTAGCAATTGTCACTAAACAAAAACCGAGAACTACGCGAAATCGCAAAAATGCGCTGCCGTGAGTTGCGGAAAGATTCAACTCCGGCAGAGAAAAAGTTAATAATAGAACTTGATGGAGAAATACATAAACATCAATTAATACAAGATGCTGAAAGAAAAAAAAATAAAGCAACTCACCCCTGTCTCACTGTTCCAAAGGAAAGGGGAAGCTACTCCTCTCTTATGCAAGAGAGGGGATAGGGGTGAGTCAGAAAAGAACTAAAAAATGCTAAAAAAATTATCTCGCCGTTTTTGGGCTGGGTGA
>JAHJTX010000161.1 GCA_018829545.1 Bacteroidota bacterium
ATGCTTTATAGGAATAATGAATTTCTAACAGCTTTTACAATGGATAGAACAGACACACTATTTTTTGACGAGGGTCTTTTACCCTCTAAAACTTACAACTACAAAGCAAAATTAGGCGGCTTTACTGCAGCCGCTGAAGCCGTAACTATGGATACTACCAGCCACGATTTTACATGGCAAACTTTTACATTTGGTGGAAACGGTGGCAGCAGTTACTTGAAAGATGTTGCGATTATTAATGAAAACGACATTTGGGCTGTAGGAGAAATGCACACCGCGGAAACCGACCAATTTGACAGCAATGGTGTTTGGGTACAACCTTATAATGCTGTGCATTGGGATGGAACAAGCTGGGAGTTGAGGAGGATATATGTGAATTACCGTGGTGAGCCTAATTTTGCGCCCTTAAAAGGCGTTTTTGCTTTGCCGAATGGGAAAATAGTTTTTTCAAGTGGACTTCCTTATTTACCTGAAGGCGATCATTGGAAACTATATCATTTATGGGATATGGGAGTACTGAAAAATAGTGATGGAAGTGTATATTCAATTTGGGGTACTTCAATTGATAATCTTTATTTTGCTGGGAATAAGGGTACAATTGTACATTATGACGGCAGCCCTTCGGGAACCGGATGGAAGAAAATAGAAAGTGGGACGAGTACAGATATAAATGATATTTGGGGAATTGCAAATAAGTTTACTAAGCAAGTTGAAATATACTGTGCAGTATCAGAATTTTTTGAACCGAAAGACAAAAAAATTTTAAGGATAAGTTTTAACAACAAAGTTGATTCAATACCTTGGGGACCGGATAGATATGTTGTGACAGTATGGACGGCAACAGGGTTCCCGATATACGCCGGTGGAGACGGTATTTTTGTAAATAAAAGAAACGAATGGAAGGAAGTGAATTTAGGAGTAAATTATATGTCAAATCAAATTCGAGGATACAAGTTAAACGATGTTTTTGTTGTAGGGCATTTTGGTTTATTTGCACATTTTAATGGTTCGACATGGAAAGTGTATAAAGAAGTATATAATGCAATCTATGGTTCACTTTCGGTTAAGAACAATTTAATAGTTGCTGTAGGTGAAAGAAACGGTAAAGGAGTTATTACTATTGGTCGAAGAAATTAATAAAAAGAATTTAAATTTTATAAGGAGATAAATGCCATAAATACTTATTAAACCCTACCCAAGATGTAAAAAGCAAAAATGGTAAGGTATAAATTGCTAACAAGTAGAGCCATATGTCTTGAACATGCACCCTGGCAAGGTTCATAAGGTTACTGTTTGTTTGCGATTTAAGGTAATAAAAAAAATATTAATGAGTCTACTCCAAAAAGCAAATAAACCGTTAAAACGGTTAAAAGAAGAACAACTGATTCGAGATTAACCCACGACTTAAGTCGTGGGTTAATAACAACTTAGAGAATTTGCGAACCGTTTCAACGGTTTAATATTCTCTCTCAAAATTGAATAAACAGCCTTTTTGCAGTGGACTCAAAAATAGAATTCGTTTAGTCATGCTATGTCTCCAAATATAAATGAGTTGCGATTTAGATGGCTGTATCACAAAAAAAGTTACACTGCATATAAAAATTATTATTATTTATTTCTTAATCAATATTGCGAACTCAAAATAATATTTTTTGAACTCAAAAATTCTATTGAATTAGATTCTAAAATTATGTCCTTTGCTTTTGAAGTTTACTGCACGGCACTAGTAATTTAAAATAGCGCCGCTCTGACTATCCTTTGAGAATTCTAATAATCAGAGCGGAATTATTTTCAAATCTATTGCAATTGTACTATTTCCAAGTAAAAAAAGTTTACAAAATATACTTACTCAAATCCCGGTTCTTCACAATTGATTCTAATTTATCATTTACTAGCTGTCCGGTAATTGTAATCTTTTCCGAAGGAATATCGTCAGGCACTTCGAAAAGAATATCTTCGAGAAGAGTTGTGAGTATAGTATGCAGCCGTCTAGCTCCAATGTTTTCAACGTCTTCGTTTACTACTGTTGCGGTTCTGGCAATTTCTCTAATCGCATCTTCAGAAAATTCAATATCAACACCTTCGGTTTTTAGCAGCGCGGTATATTGCTTCAACAAAGCGTTGTGGGGAACGGTTAGTATCTTAATAAAGTCCTCTTCGGTAAGGCTTTTTAATTCCACACGAATAGGGAAACGCCCCTGCAATTCAGGAATTAAATCTGATGGCTTTGCAATGTGGAACGCGCCCGCAGCAATGAACAGAATATGATCGGTTTTAACGGCGCCGTATTTTGTATTTACAGTCGAGCCTTCAACAATTGGCAGCAAATCTCTTTGAACCCCCTCTCTAGAAACATCGGGTCCGTAAGCCTTACTTCCGCCGCCGGCAACTTTATCAATTTCGTCAATAAACACAATTCCCGCCTCTTGTACGCGCCTTATTGCTTCGCTCTGCACGGCATCCATATCAATAAGTTTTTGAGCCTCTTCGTGAACCAATATTTTTCTAGCTTCACTAATTGCTGTTTTTCTTTTCTTCTTTTTCTTCGGCATCATTGTGCTTACAAGTTCTTGAATATTGATTCCCATGTCATCCATTCCCATAGGACCAAGAACCTGCATTCCCATTTGAGTGCTGGTAATATCGAACTCAATCATTTTTTCGTCAAGTTCACCCTTGCGTAGTTTTTCTCTCATCCACTCGCGGGTTTTTTCATTCTGGTAGTTCTCATCCTCTTCATTTTCGCTATTATTGGCTGCAGTTTTTTTAACCGGCGGAATTAAAATATCAAGAATTTTATCCTCAGCTAACTTATCCGCTTTCTCTTGCACCTCACTGGTTTTTTCGGTTCGCACAATGTTCACAGAAACATCCGTCAAATCTCTTATCATAGATTCCACGTCGCGTCCTACATAACCAACTTCGGTGAACTTTGATGCCTCAACCTTTATGAATGGCGCGCCTGCAAGTTTTGCAAGTCTTCGGGCAATTTCAGTTTTACCTACACCGGTTGGTCCAATCAGAATAATATTGTTCGGCATAATTTCATCTTTAATTTCATCCTCTACGTGTTGTCTTCGCCATCTGTTTCGCAGAGCAATTGCTACTGCGCGTTTTGCTTCGTTTTGACCAATTATGTAATTATCCAGCTCACTTACAGTCTCTCGTGGGGTGAATTGTTTAATACCGTTACTGTTAATCGTCTTTTTTGCCATTTAGTTTTCTATAACCTCAACATTAATTTTATCGTTTGTGTAAATACAAATTTCGGATGCGGTTTTAAGCGATTCACGTACAATTTCTGCTGCGCTTAAGTCAGTATACTTTATCAGCATTTTTGCAGCAGCAAGAGCGTACATCCCGCCGGAACCGATAGCAACAATGTTATCATCCGGTTCAATTACATCTCCGGTTCCGGAAACAATGTAAGCTTTATCTGAAGAAAGTATGGACATCATCGCTTCGAGACGTCTGAGATATTTGTCCGTTCTCCAATCTTTAGCGAGTTCAACTACAGCTCTTGCAACATTACCGCTGTATTGTTCCAATTTTTCTTCGAATCTATTTAATAGCGTAAACGCATCAGCCGCAGAACCGGCAAAACCGCACAGCACTTTTCCGCCAAGCAGTTTTCTAATTTTCAGCGAATTATGTTTTACGACTGCATTTCCAAGCGTTACTTGTCCATCGCCGCCGATTGCAGCCTGTCCGTTGTGAATAACTCCGCAAATTGTTGTTGATCTAATTTTTCTTTTCAATTTTTCTCCTTCTTATGAACTAAGGCAAAGATTTGCTTCCTTCTTTCCAGTCATCAACCCATTCTATGAATTGATTGGTAAGTGGAACCGCTAAAATTCTTCCGCCGAATCCCATATATTTATAAACGAGCATGGTTAGATTTGTAACTTTTATCTGCTTCAATAAAAGCTCGTCAACTTGCACGCCGTATTTATTTGCCAGTTCGACAGTTTTATCAATCATCTTCTGACTTAATTTTTCCGCTTTTAATTTTCTTTTTATTTCGTCTTTTAGTTCTTCAAACGGTTTCGGAATACTTTCCGCTTCATCTTTTTTATCAATCACTTTGAAAATCGAGTAACCATCATCAAGTTCTAACGGCCCAAAAATTTCACCAATCTCCAATTCACCGGCAATTCTTCCAAGTTCCCCGTAAGCTGTTGTTGGGAAGAATCCAAACTCTCCGCCGTTTTCTTTTGTCCATTTCCTTTTTGTATGAATCCTTGCAAGTTCTTTTAAATCAGCGCCGTTCTCAAGTTCGTTAAGCGCTTTTTCAACTACGTCCAAACTGTCTGTTAAAAGCTCTATAATGTTAACCTGTTTGGGATAAGAAATTCCTTCATTATTCTTCTGATAATATCGGAAAGCTTCTTCGTCCGATATCTTTACGTCGCGGAATAATTCTCTTTTATACAAAGTGCTCATGTAATTATCGCGCCACATTCCGGTAAATCTTTTTACCTCAGGATTGTTCTGCATTCCTTTCCGATATGCTTCGCGAGAATGTAGTTCCTGTTCGATAAATGTTCGTACACGCGAATTCAATTTTGCACGGATAATATCCGGATTCAAATTATTCGTATAAAATCCCTCAAAGACAAAAGCGTGGAGGAATTGTCTTAGTGTCACGGGATTTTCAGCAAACTTGATAAAAACCATACTTAGCGTGTCGGCACTGATTTCCTTTTCGATTGCATAGTAATCTTCAGTTTCCAGTCCAACCGTCTCTCCATCGGGAATATCACCTTTAATTTTTCTCAAATTCAGCGTTGTAATTACAGCATTCGCGAACGACCAAAAAAGTTCACCATCTGCGCTAACCTCCACATCTCTGAAAAAATTTTGATAATAATTCAGAAAGACTTCATCAACAGCGCGCGCTTCAACTACTTTTTTCACATTCTGTTCAAGAGCCTTCGCCTGCTTTTCGTTCTCAATTATATTTTGTGCGACACTTTCCAGCTTAAAAATATACCAGCCTTCGGGAGATTTTATTGGAGTAGTAAACTCGCCGATTTTTAAACCGTAGACTGCATCCTCGGCGTATTTTTCCATGTTGCCGTATGTTACAGTGAATAGCGTATCCTGAATCAAATATTCTGATCTATATGCCAGCAAAGTATCGAATGGGAATCCCTTCATTAGAATTTGGTAAATGCTGTCAATCTCGCCCGAGCGCTCGGAATAAATAAATTTTGTGTTAAGAATGTACGCGCTTCTTTTTCTTCCATCTACGTAGTCTTCGGTTTTGATATTTGTTTTTTGCTTTATTTCTTGATCGTAGAGAGCATCGCGCCAATACATTTTTTCTAAAGTGGTAAATGTGCTGCGCATAATTTCTGTTGTATCGAGTCTTAAGTTCTCCGCTTCCAATGACCAAAGTTTTTCTGCAATAATTGAATACAGCAATTCTTCTTTATAAAGATCTTCTCTACCCTTAATATGCCTGTTAACTTGGGGAGTGAGTTCGAAGCGTTCCCTAAATTCATCGACAGATATTATTGTACTTCCAATTTTTGCGACAGGTTTTTCACCTTGCGGCTGCGCTGCCGAAAATGAACTAAAAATAATTATACAAATAAGTGTTTTCAGTAATCTGAACATTCAGGGTTTCCTTTTAAAAAACAATTTTACTGGAATAATTCCGGACACATCTTTTTTATAATTAGAATATCTTACACCGAATACTTGTTCAAGTTTCCTTTCTTCAAAAATAGAACCGGCGTAAAAATATATCGTTATACAAATAAAACTAACTAAGTAGAAAAAATCCATTGTGGGTCTTAAGCCTAAAATCAGAATCGAGAAAAAGTATATTGGATGTCTGCAAATTTTATAAGCGCCATTTGTTACAAGTTGGCTTTGTTCATCGAGATCCGCCACATTATAAGAATCATTAAAATACCTGCGTACTTGATTTATGCCTAAAAATTCATTTCCGTCGAAGTATTTAAGAGTCCAAACAAATCCAATCAATGCAAATATTTGCAATCCCAAAATAATAATATCATAAGGATAATCTAAATCGTATATAATGACGTCTGGTTTTGGGGCAACTTCGTATAATGCCAGCAGGAATATCATCGAGGAAACATTATAAAACAATCTATAGAAAGCAATTTTATCGCCCAAAGATTCGGCAATCTTCCTTTTCAAATTTCTTGATGCTAAAACCGTATGGGACAAACCAAACATCACATACAAAAAAACAATAATCACAGTATCAAAAACTAAACTCATAATTCTTTTCGCAGTCTCGCTACAGGAATCATCATTTGTTCTCTGTATTTGGCAACGGTTCTGCGGGCAATGTGAATTCCTTTATTTTTCAACAGCTCTGAAATTTTATCATCGCTGTAGGGTTTCTTTTTATTTTCATTTTCGCAGATTTCTTTAATCAGTTCTTTAATATGCTTATTGGAAATATCATCGCCGGAATCGGTTGATAAACCTTCGCTGAAGAAATATTTTAATTCGTGAATACCGACGGGGCTTTGCACATACTTTCCATTAACAACTCTGCTTATCGTTGAAATATCCATCTGTATTTCTTCTGCGATGTCTTTGTAAATCATTGGTTTTAATGAGCGCGTACCCATTTCAAAAAATTCATATTGTTTTTCGAGAATTGCCCGCATTATCTTCATTAGAGTTTCTCTTCTCTGTTGAATTGAAGCGATAAACCATTTTGCGGATTCGAACTTTTCACGCAGGAACTTGTGTGCCTCCTTTTCTCTTGAAGGAATTTTTCGCTTACGTTTATTTGTATTTATCATTTCCAGATATGTCTGGCTTATGGTTACGGATGGAACGCTCCTGTCGTTTAGCGTAATTATATAGTTGCCTTCCAGTTTCTCGATAATAAAATCCGGAGTTATTTGGTTAGCTTCGGAAGAAATAATATTGCCTTCTCCCGGTTTTGGATTGAGTTTGTGAATCAGTTCAATTGTTGTTTTAAGAGTTTCCTGACTTAAATTTAAGTTCCTGCCAATAGCCTCAAATCTCTTGTTCACAAAATCGTTATAATAATTTGTCAAAATTTGATCAGCCAGATACGTGTAATAAGAATCATGATTTGAATTGCGCAATTGAATTAATAAACACTCTTGAAGATTTCTGCAAGCTATTCCAATCGGCTCGAGAATTTGAATTTTCTTTAATACACCTTCTGCCTTCTCAATTGAGATTTCAACGTGCTCAAACATTGCAAGGTCTTCAACAATTCTGTTCAAATCCTGCTTTAAGTACCCGCCAACATCTAGACTTTGAATAATTACTTCCCCGAGAATAGTTTCTTCCTCTGATAATTCAAGAAGATGAAGCTGATCCATCAACTTTTCTGTTAATGAAACTCTGGAAGGCGCAACAGGTCTTATCTTATCATTGTCATCGGGGCTGTAATTTATTCTGCTGTCGTCAATATCCGTTTCGTTCATATAATCTTCGATGTCAAATTCATCATCTTTTGAATCGCTGAAATCATCATCACCCGAATCGTCCTGTGAATCACTGTCCGAATCCTTCTGCTCCTGAGTCAATTCATATTCATCAGCTAAAATTTCTTCCAGAACAGGATTTAATTCAAGTTCGGTTTTAATCCTCTGCTCCAAAGCCATTGTGTTCAACTGCAGAAGTTTTTGATATTGAATTTGCTGCGGAGATAATTTTTGCTGCAGTGAAAGCCGCTGATTAAGAGAAAGCATTATTTACTCCCATTAAAGGCATTTAATTTTTTAAACCATTCTTTTCCAAAGCTGCGGATTACTGCTTCCTTGCAAAAATTCAGAACGTTGATTTTTGTTTTCGCGCCATTTTTTAATGCCGATTCACACTCGGTATATTTTTCGAACCTCATAACCGGACCGCCAAAATTGCTGATTCGTATTGGGAAAAGGTGACAAGAAATCGGTTTCCTGAATTTAACTTTTCCATCAAAATATGCTTTTTCGATTGCACATTTTGCAACAGAGCCTTCGTAAAAAACGAAGACACAATCCCTATTATTAATGCTTGCCGTCATAAATTGCTTATCAACCTCTTTCCAAAATCCAAATTGCTTTATATGATTTCTGCTTCTATTATCCAAATATTCCTCAACGATCGGCAAAATTTTTTCAATTTTGCGGATCTCATTTTTCCGCAGCGGCGCGCCTAATTTACTTTCCATTGTGCAGCATGCGCCATGGCATTTTTCCAGATCGCACGTAAAATTAGTATTGATTACGCTTCTGTTTATAAACACATCATCTACTTGTATAAAATCAGCTTTCATAACCTATGGAATAATTTTTGCTAAGATAACGATTTTGAATTTCTTTATAAAGTAATTTCATTTATTCGGGACAATTTTTAATTGATTGCCTATTTTGGCAGTCGAAACAAATAGGTTCATTCATGAATTTTAACGAAAAAAATATTTTGATTACTGGCGCATCTACGGGAATTGGAAGAGCAATTGCCGTTGCGCTAAAAGATTTTAATTGTAATGTGTTTTTGACCGCGAGAAGAAAAAGCCTGCTTGACCGGATTATTGAAGAAAATCAGAATTACTCAGCAAATTACTATTCGTTTGAGCATGACGTTGCAGCTAAGCAATCTGTTCAGGAAGTTTTTAATTCCATTACTAAACTTCACGGCAATATTGATGTTGCGATTTTGAATGCGGCAATTGGGAATAAAGTTGCGGTAAAAAAGTTTAATTCTGTTCACGCCGAGCAAACATTTCAAATTAATTTTTTAGGAATTGTTTATTGGATTGAAAAGCTGCTGCCCTCGTTTATCGAAAGAAAAAACGGAGTAATTGTAGGAGTATCGAGTTTAGCTGATAATAGGGGGTATTCCCGAAGCGGTTTTTACAGCGCAAGCAAAGCGGCATTGTCAAATTTTCTTGAAGGATTACGAATTGATACTCACAATTATGGAGTAAAAATAATTACAGTGAAACCTGGATTTGTAAAAACTCCGATGACGGATAAAAATAATTTTGCAATGCCTTTCATGATGGATTCTGATAGAGCGGCGAAAATAATTCTTAAGGGAATTGAAAAAGAGAAAGCTTTAATTGCATTTCCATTGCGGACGGTAATCGGTTCTAAAATAATCGGACTATTACCCAACCGCTTATATGAATATTTGGCTCGGAAATTTTTCAAATCATAAATAAGACGATTCCCGAAATTTATGGAAATGGTTTTGTAACTCAATTTCGGGAATCTGAGTTTGGAAGCGAGACACAAATTCCCGAAGTTAGATTCTACACGCACGTTTCACAAACTTAGGGAAATATTTTTGACTATGATTCCCGAAATTTTTAGATTTGGCTTTATAACTCAATTTCAGGAATCTGAGCTTGGAGGCGTGACACAAATTCCCGAAGTTAGATTCTGCACGCAAGCTCCGCAAACTTCGGGAATTATCTTTTGCCATGATTCCCGAAATTTTTGTACTTGGTTTTATAACTCAATTTCGGGAATCTGAATCTGGAAGCGCGACACAAATTCCCGAAGTTAGATTCTACACTCACGTTTCACAAACTTCGGGAAATATTTTTTGCCATGATTCCCGAAATTTATGGACATGGTTTTGTAGCTCAATTTCGGGAATCTGAATCTGGAAGCGCGAC
>JAHJTX010000162.1 GCA_018829545.1 Bacteroidota bacterium
AGAATTGTAGCATCTAATAAGCGGGAAAGAATTTCAGAGTCTGTCACTGCAATAATCGGTGGCGAGTCTACTACGACTATGTCGTATATTTCTTTTAGTTTAGCAAATAATCCTTCCATTTGTTTAGAACTTAATATCTCAGAAGGATTTGGAGGAATAGTTCCTACGGTAATATAATCAAGATTGGCAACCTCAGACTTTCGCACAATTTCTTCAAAAGAAACTTGCCCGAAGAAATAATCTGTGAACCCTGGATATCTATTGGCATTAAATAAACTATGCATTCTGGGTTTTCTTAAGTCGCAGTCAATTATGCAAACTTTTTTATTTGCCTGTGCAAAACTTCCCGCGATATTTGCAGAAACCATTGTTTTACCTTCTCTTGGCGTTGAGGAAGTAACTAAAATTGATCTAATGGATTCATCGCCAAGTTTGGAGAATTGAATTCTCGTTCGTAATGCTCGGAACGCTTCACTGTGAATCGAATCCGGTTTCTTAGCAACTATGAACTCCAAATCCTTATTGGTTTCAAGAAGATCAATTTTAGGCACCCACGCAAGAACGTTTATATTTTTATTTTGAATTTCTTCCGGAGTTTTAACAGTCGTATCAAAGTAATTTCTAACAAATGCGAAGCCAAAACCCATGCCCATCCCAAGAATTAATCCAACGAGCACTATCAATTTTCTATTTGGTTTTGATGGTTCAAAAGGTCGGCGGGCAACGTCAATAATCAGAACATTACCGGGTGTTGATTGTTCAATTATTAATGATTCTTGATATTTCTCTTCAACAATCAAGTAAAGTTTTTCAAAAGCAGATAATTCTCTTTTATAACGGGCATAATCTAGAGTCCTATCCGGCAGTTCGCTAAATTTTTGTTCATATTTCTTCACAATTTGATTCAACTGTTCAATAGAACTTTGAATTGATTTTGCTTTTACTTCATTTTCAAAAAGACTTAAAGATAATTCCTTTAGTTCTTCAGGTGTTGCCGCAAAAATATTTGTTTTATAAATAGCCACCTGTTCGTCCAGCTTTTTGTTTAATTCAGCAAGCCTAATTTCAGAATCTCTTACAATGGCTTTGTTTGAAAAATTTTCGTCAGTATTAGCTTGAGCATAATCAATTCTTGCCTGAAGCTCAGAAATACTCTTCTGTAAACTTTCTAATCTCGGTTCAGTAGAAAATTTTTGCACATATTCTGAAATGCTTGGATTTTTCCTCTGAATCTCCGCTTTCAATTCCTTTAGTGTTTGATTAGCAATAGAAAGCTCGATAATTTTACCGTCTCGCTGCGATTCAAAATCAGTTAGAACGTCAATCAATGATTTTGCTTGATCTTCAATTAAAATTATGCCGCCTTTTTCTTGGAATTTCTTCAGGTTCTCTTCGGCTGTAATCAGACTTTGATACTTTTCGTTTTTTTGTTCCGACAAAAACTTTTTAACAATTATTAACTGCTGGCGCTCATATTGTAAATTTAATTTTGCATAAGAATCGGCATAACAATTTGCGATTAGAGCGGCTTCAAACGGCGATGGAGATTCCATAGAAATCTCAACAATGTCCAATCCCCTTTTTTGATCTATCGAAACGTTTGCTAATAAGCCAATTATATCTGAAGAGGATTTTAAAAGAGGTTTTGGCGATTTGTTTAGATAATCAACTTCCCTATTAACTATCAGATAGAAACTATCTGTTTCAGTTATTGAGCTGAACGAATCAATCAGAGTTTGCGTAACAATTTCTCTTATTCTGTAACTTTTTAAAATTTCCATTTCATTCGCAATAAAGCGGTCGCTTCCCCAGTCATTAAATTCGGGCATTAAAGGTGAGTTCAAAATGCTCCCCGATGGTTTTGCCAATTTAATAACAGTAGTAGATTTATAAATGTCCTGAGCATTGTATGCATAGATGGATGCGACAATCAATCCCGTCAATGTAATTAGCACAATCGGAATGATGTTCAATTTTATCAGATTGATGTAATCCTTGAGAGTATGAGTCTCTGACTCTCTAAGAGAATCAAAACCATTATTATTCAAAATAAGTATCCTTAGTTGTTATCTTAAAATTACAAAAATTAATGTGGTAACAGAGAGCAACGTTGAAATCGTTGATAAAGTAAGCGAATACCAATCCTTGAAATATAGTCTCGGATCGCCTGGTACTATTAATATATCACCAGCACTTAATTTTGGCGCTCTTTCATTTGAGGGAGTTAACGTATTTTCCCACAATAAATCGTTATAGCTAAACTTCACCATCTCCTCCGAACCATCGCTTTTAACACTGTAGAGTCTTAAATCTTCAAGAACCGCATCGTCCGTTGGACCGCCTGCATAAGAAAGTAAATCGCTTGTTGTGGTCGATATCGGAATCACATATCTCCCGGGATATCTTACAAATCCCCAGACCGAGACTTTTATGTTCAAACTTTGAGGTTCGGAATAATCATAATAAGCGCCTTGAGATTGGCGTTGTCTATTTGCCGAACCTAGTTCATAATCCTTAACCTGTGCGTATAATGAAACTGAGGTTGCAATTAAAAGGAATAAAAATATTTTTTTCAATTAGATGCCCTTGAATAGTTACTTAAAATCTTCCAAATCATTATTGATTTATTTTCAATGATATTCTCTTTGCAAATAAACCGCTTCCAATTGGACCGAGAATAACTCCTAAAATTAGGAGAACAAAGTTAAGAAAATATAAAATCCTAACAAATTGAAATTCCTTATAAAAATACCCGATTGTGACAAAGATAACAGTAATTAGGATAACATTAATCAGCGCCGCTAAAGTTCCCATAATGATGCCGGAAAGCATGAGAGGTATTTTAATAGTCGAAACTTTTGCCCCGACTAATTTCATTGTGTTGAAATGCACAATCCGCTGTAATATGTAAAGTTTGCTGTGTGCAAAAACGAGATAAACAGAAATGAAGCAGAATAGAACTGAAAATACATAGATAACCAGCTTCGCAGAATTCAGCAATTCAAAAATTGATAGAATAACCGCATTATCAAAAATCACTTCATCAATATATGCATAATTTTTCAGTTGCCTTCTGATTGATTCAATTCTATTAAGATTAACATCCGGACTGAAGTAAATTTTAAATATGTCAGGCAGTGGATTCTCGTCAAGAATTACTCGAAAATCCTCTCCGGTTTCGAGTATAAATTCTTCCAGCGCTTCACTTTTAGGAACAAATATTACTCGTGAAACACCTTTAAGCTTTTTAATTTCATTTATTTTCGAATTTACTTCGGACTCAACAATACTGCCTTTTGCGAAAGCTGTAAGTTCTATTTTCGATTTAATACTGCTGATAAAATTATTTGAAAAGATAAGAAGCGTAATGGAAATAGCAATTAACAAAATGGAAATTGCTAAACTGAATATGGTTAATACAGTAGATAGTTTCGATCTGCTAAATGTTTTAAAGGCTTCTTTTAGGTAGAATATTATCATAAATTTCTAAAAATTTGATTCGTCAATCCATTTTTTAATAATCCACTTCTTTTTCTCATCTTTCGCCAAAAGAAGATTTACTCTTCCATCGATGAAGATAATATCAGTCGGATTAAAGGTTATTGTTAAATTAAAACTACGAATAATATTTGTAGAATCATCAGTCATTGTTACAATATTATTCCAAATAAGATCCAATCTTTGCGCATTTGAAAAAAGACCGTTTGTAACCTTCATTTCCTCGTCCCTTCCCCAAGAGACATCCACGCCCAAATCATAATCCCTATAAATAAAAATATAATCCGGAGCTAGTAAGGCTCCATAAATTAGAGTGTCCTCAAATGTATATGCATATTGAAAATTCTGAAAGACGCCTTCAATTTCTTTTTGATCGCTTATAAAGGAGGATTCATTCCCTAATTTTTCGTCTAATTCCGGTGCAAAAGGATTAGTACAGAAATACGTGGTTATTCCCAGAATTAACGCAATTAATATTTTATGGATGAAATGCACCTTTTAATTCACTCCAACTTGAGAAATTTTGTTTTTTGATATCTTCCCAGCCTCTAACAACCCAAAAATTTCTAGAATCTAAAATGATATTAAATTGAACATTTCCTTGATAAGAACGAACTTCTGAATTTATGTATACGCTCAACAAATAATCGAATTGATAGACCGCGCTATCGCTTTGAATATTGGCAATCATGTTTTGCAAATCTAACACAATCGGCACTTTTGCAGAGACCTGCGATCTTAAATTAAGGAAATACTGCCTTTC
>JAHJTX010000163.1 GCA_018829545.1 Bacteroidota bacterium
ACCCTCCACCTCATGTCCTCGAGGTGTTCTAAAAAAGTCATCTCAGATTCGGAGTCTTTACCGATTGTTTTTCTGAAATTCACTTGGGACTCTAATTTAATTCAGGATAGAGCGGGAATCGATTGCATAACTGTTTAACATCGCTCTTAATAGATTCAAGAACTGAGTCGTTTTCGTAATTCAAAATGGCTTTATCAATAAACTCTGCAATAACAATCATTTCACTTTCTTTCATTTTACGCGTAGTAACAGCCGGAGTTCCAATTCTAATTCCGCTAGTAACGAATGGACTTTTTGTGTCAAAAGGAATCATGTTTTTATTTACGGTGATGCCCGCTTTTTCTAAAGCTACTTCTGCTTTTTTCCCGCTGATGTTCTTGTTCGTTAAGTCAACAAGCATCAAGTGATTATCGGTTCCGCCGGAAATAATTTGAAAATCTTTGTTCATCAATTCGGAAGAAAGTTTCTGCGCATTTGCCCGCACCTGTAGAGCATAATCTTTAAACGAATTCTGAAGAACTTCTCCGAAAGCAACTGCTTTTGACATGATGATGTGCATCAGCGGACCGCCTTGAATGCCGGGCATAATCATACTGTCAAAAACTTCGGACATCATTTTGAGCCTGTCGCCTTTCATGGTTTTAATACCAAGTGGATTTTCTCTGTCCTTTCCAACAAGTATAACGCCGCCTCTTGGACCGCGCAGTGTTTTATGAGTTGTTGAAGTTACAACATCGCAATGTTCAAGCGGGTTGTTCAACAATCCTTTTGCAATTAATCCGGCAGGATGAGATATATCGCACAGCAAAAGCGCGCCAATTTTATCGGCTATTTCCCTGAATTTAGAATAATCCCACTCACGCGAGTAAGCGGTTGCGCCTGCAACAATTAATTTTGGCTTTTCCTTTACTGCCAAATCCTCAATTATGTTATAATCAAGCTGTTTGGTTTCTTTGTTTAGCGGATACCCGATTGCGCGGTAAATTTGTCCCGAAAAATTAACCGGTGAGCCGTGGGTTAAATGCCCGCCGTGGTCCAGACTCAAACCCAATATGGTGTCGCCTGGATTTAACAGCGCCATGTAAACGCCCATATTAGCTTGTGAGCCGCTATGCGGCTGCACGTTTACGTATTCTGCGCCGAAAATTTGTTTCAATCTGTCTTTGGCGATTTCTTCAGCCATATCCACAAATTCACAACCGCCGTAATATCTTTTACCGGGGTAGCCCTCGGCATATTTATTCGTAAGAACTGAGCCTGCTGCCTGCAGCACGGCTAAACTCACAAAATTTTCAGAAGCGATTAATTCCAGATTATCTTGCTGTCTGCCAATTTCAAGTTTGGTTACATCGTAAATTTTTTTGTCATTCTTCAAGAATTCCAGCATAAAATCTTCTTTTATTTGTTTATAATTTTCCACAAATCTACTAAGTGCATCATTTCACAAATACAGTGACGTATAAAATAATGGCTAAATGTATTAGCGTTGTCAATAAGTTAAAAAAAGTATAATAATTAATTACAAAATGTTAAGTCACAATATTTATGAAAATATGTACTAAGGAACAGTGATGCTTTTATTTATCCAATCGTAGCATTTGCCTTCAATTTTAATAGTATCGCCTGATTTAAATTTTCTAAAGAAATAATCTCCCTGCTGAGGAACAGAATTTTCCAAAGCCTTTACTCTTTCTCTTGCGCTTGCAGATTGTGAGCCATCAATATTAGCGGCTTTTTGATATGTTTCCACAGCTAATTGATAGACGCATTTATCCCCAAATTCAAATCCACAGCTTCGCGCAGCTTGCTCGTACAACTGAGCTTCAATAAAGATTGGTAAATCCCAAGGTTCTGCGCTTGCTTTGCTTGCTTTTTGAAGGTATGACCGCGCAACGGATAATTGATCTAATTTTTGATAGATAATTGCGATATTGAAATAATTTTCTCTGTTATCGGGTTCAAGATCAATCAGTGTTTTATAGGATGAAATCGCTTTATCTGTTCTTCCAACTTTAGTATATGTGCTTGCAAGTCTTCGCCAGTAATTAATTACTTCCGGAGCTTTTTTTACTAGAAATTCTAAAGGAACAAGCGCGCTATCGAATTCCTGAATTTGCAAACACGTCTCGGCATATTTCCAACACTTCTCCAAATTTTCTTTATCCAGCAGCCAAGCTTGGTTTCTAATGCTTGCCAGTTCCTGCGGATTTTCAGCAAGACTGTTCATTCTGGAAATCCAAACTTCATTTTCAGGTTCGGCTTCAGATAATCTGCTGTAAAGATCAAGCGCTTTTAATTTGTAACCGTTATGTCCATCGTCGTTCTGCGCAAAGATAATTCCTAATCTATCTTTGTAAAAAGTATCTGCATTCGGGGCAGCTTTAAATGCTGTTTCATACGCTTCAATTACTTTTTCAACCGGAGCATTCGCCCATATTTCAAGTACGTAAGCTTTTTTTAATAAAAAATACTCAGAACTCTTTGCATCCATTGCATATGCCTTGTCGTACAAGAACAGAACCGTATCTGTCAATGCCGCACGCTTCTCATTATCAGCAGTATTTTCATAAAGATACCACAAAACATCTTCCATTTTTCTAAATGGTTTGTATTGCATAAAATTGCTTGGATCTCTATGAATAACATTCCAGCCGTGTTTTTCTGCGCTAATATAATCTTTGTTTTTGTAGTATTCGTAAAACAGACTGAATTCAGCCAATAGATTTAAACTGTCTTGTTCAGCGACCTGAACTTTGTTTGCTGCTGTGCATGTGCTGAAAGCAAGCACAACAGACAATGCGAGAAAAAACAATTTTAAGACTTTCAATTTTTACTCCGACTTTTATTTTTATCTTTCATGTCTAATAAACCAAAGCTCGCCAAAACTAATGCTTAGCGCAGCTTTGAAAATATCTTCTTGTATTAAATTTGAGTTTGTCGTTCCTCTTTTTCCATATTGAAACCCAAAATCAATTGTATTTCCAACTCCTAATGGATATGCAAACCCTGTGCTAATTAAGAACTGGTTAATACCTTCACCGTTTATTTCGTACTGAGTCTGCTCGAAAGTTAAACCGAACCTTAACGTTATCTGTTCCCAGATCGCAGAACTAATTCGCTTATCGGGATTAGTATATTCAGCTCCCAAACTTACTCTATGCAGATCACGAAGGTTGCTGTCTTTTTTTAAATGAATCTCATAATTGCTCCATGGTTGATAGATATAATCAAAAGCAATTAAGAAATTATCATAGTAATAAAAACTTGCGCCGAGACCAATTTTATATGGAATCTTCGTATCAAATATTTCGCTCTCCGGATTTATTACTCCCGCAGATGTTTGACCGATAAGAGATGAATCGGTATTGAGTGTGTTGATATAATTAAAATATGCACCCAATCTAAAATCCTTAACTCCACCAATTTCTATGGTATTTAATAAATCATTTGAAAGAATTCCCAAAGAAAGTCCATTACCCGAAAAACTGAGAAGCTGCGTGTATTCAGCGGGATTGTAGCTTGATGATCCGGTAAAAGCTATCGATGAATTGTATTCAATAGTTCCCGTGTAATATTCCAACGAAGCGCCAATTACATATCCATTAGCAAATTTGTATGTACTGCCCAGAAACATTTTAGAAAGCCCGCCGTTTCCTCCATAAGTGGAAGATAGTTCTCCTAATATCGGATCATTTATAATGTTTTCGACTTCATATTTAACATTCGTAACCGGCTGCAATCCAATGACTGCGGTAATTCCTAAATCTCTTTCAATAGGAATACCAAAATTAAATCCGCTAAAAGAATAATCAGAATAATATGCGCTGCTGTTCTGATCGGTAAGCGAAAATCCAGAATAGTCCAATCCAAAATCAAATCTTGTCATGTCCAATTTATACCAGGTGGCAGGATTTATTCCTCCAATATATCCGTTATCGGCTAGAGCTATTCCGCTTAATCCAAGACCAAATCCTCTTCCGAAATTATGATGAACAACATCCCCGATTCCTGTTCTCGTATAAATCGAGCCGCCTGACGCTTGCAGTGAGAGGCTGACAAATGTAAATATTATTAAAAATTTATTTTTTATCATCTGTTCTATTTATCCGTATAAGTGATTGTAAGTTTAGGTCTAAGCGTCGGGTCAGCAGCTTTGCTACCTATGAATGCAAATTTTGAAAGTGAATTCTGCTCGCCATTCATCCAAAATATCATTCCTTGATTATCAATCAGATTCATCCAAGCCTGAACGTATCTGTTTAATTCTGCTTTGTATTTATTATTAGTTGCTTTGCTTAAAGCAACTAATGAATAATCTGTTCTAACTTTATATGAACTTGAATCCGAAAGCAATTGAATAAACATAGAAGTAGTATCAATGTCATTGTAAAGCGATGCATTTTCATCAAGAGTAAGTTCTAATATTGCACGATTAATAATCGCAGTTTTAGGAAGATCATCTAAGTTAAATATTAATGTCGACTTAATTGAAACTCCGCCCTGCACCACTAAATGCTCAGAGTTCGGATCCGGCTCATCGGCAACAATAACATGAAGATCGGCGGTTGGAATTAAATTCAGTGTATCTGTGTATGAATTCAATTTTTCATAAATAACTTCTAAGGTCAAATACTCGCCGATTTCAGCAATGTTCGAAAGTCCGGCAAAACTCATGAATCCGTCAGTTGCCGGAGTTGGTTTTAAATAAATTCCTTCAACATCGTCGGCTTTGCTATCGGATGAAAGTTTAAGCCAGTTATTTACAATTCCTTTGTCGAATACAAATGAGATCGATGAATCAGTTTTCTCAAAACTACTCGAAAGATCAATTGCGCTATATTGCAGCGCCGGCAAACTGTCTTTATTAAATCCAAGCGGAGTCCAAATAGAACTAATTTCGTGAACCGTAAAATTAATGTCGCTTTCGGTTCCACCGAGTAGATAATCAATTTTCGCATAAATTCTTGTTGATAAAATATTTATGCTGTCTGCGGCAACTTGAGCCTTTATTGTATCGGGAAGATCAATATTAAATCTTAACAAAATTGAAGACTCGGTATTACCTTTTTTCCCTATGAATAATCTTTGAGCGGAACCAAGGTATGTTGAATCCAGAAACGATTTTGAACTTTGAACAAAGTTCGAATCAAGACTATTTATTTCCTTGATTTGAATGAAGTCATCATCTGGAAGTAAATCCTTTCCTATCGATGCCGGATCGTCTTCACAGCCAAGCAACCCAATAAAAATGAGTAGAATAAAAACTCTAAAAAAATCTCTTAAGCCCAATCAATTACCTCCGGATAAATCCTCAATTATAAAATTACACGCATCAATAAAATTGTGTACTACTAAATTGGGTGTTTTCCCTTGCTTTTTCAACCCATTAATTATTCCCACGCTATTTTTCCAATTAAATAAAATTGTTTTAACGCCTGCATTAGCGCCGCATAACATATCAGTAATCACGTCACCAACGAGGTAGGATACACCTAAATCTATTTTATGTTCCCGCGCAGCTTGATGAATCATTTCTGGAGAAGGCTTTCTGCAATTGGATTTTTCCGGTGGATCAAATTCAGGATGAAAAGGACAAAAATAAAAACCGTCTATTAAGTTTCCGGTTAATTCATTCAATTTATTGTTAACAGAATGGACATCATTTTCAGTAATTAAGCCTCTTGCAATTCCCGACTGATTGGAAATTACAATTATCTTGCAGTTCAGTTGCTTTTTAAGTTTTTTCAAACCTTCTGCAACTCCCGGAATTAATTCAACCTTATCCGGATTTCCAAGATAACCCGGGTCGTAATTCAGAGTGTCGTCTCGATCAAAAAATACTCCAATATTCGGCATTTCTTAAGAGGCAACCAATTTTTTATATAATTCTATGTAATTCTTTGAAGAATTTAGCCATGTAAAATTGGATTTCATGCCGTTCTTTTGAATCTTAGTCCAGGTCTTTTTATCGTTGGTATAAATTTTAATTGCGTGTTTCAGTTCTTTTAAAAACTCTGTTTCAGTGTATTTCTTAAATGAAAATCCGTTGCCTGTGCCATCACTTTCTTTAAACCTTTGAACCGTGTCTGCCAAACCACCTGTATCTCTAACAAGAGGAACTGTACCGTAAACCAAACTATACATTTGGTTCAAACCACATGGTTCGTAAAGTGAAGGCATAAGGAAAATATCGGAACCAGCTTCAATAAAGTGTGCAAGTCCGTCATCAAATCCTAAATAGCAAGCAAATTTTCCTTTGTGCTTAAACAGCGCTTCTTCAAAAAATTTGTGGTATTTTCTATCGCCTGTTCCAAGTACAATCAATTTGATGTTCATTCCCATCAATTCTTTAAAAGTTTTTTGAATTAAATCGAATCCTTTTGAATCTTCGAGTCTGGATATCATACCCAAAAGAGGAACGTTTGGTTCGTATTTCAATCCAAATTTTTCTGAAAGCGATTTTTTATTTACGAGTTTATCTTCTAAAGTTTTGGCGGAATATTTCTTGGCAATTATTTTATCCTTTTCGGGATTCCAAATAAGTGTGTCAATTCCGTTAATGATTCCAAAAACGTCCTTTTTACGTTTGGCGAGAACATCTTTTAACCCATTGCTAAATCCGTCATCGCTGCAAATTTCTTTTGCGTACGATTCACTAACCGTATTAATAAAATCGGCGAATTGCAATCCGGCTTTAAGAAAGTTCACTTTGCCGTTTTGCAAAATTCCCGTTTCAGAATTCAGTTTATCAGGTAATCCTGTCTTTGCGAAAGTTGATTTACCATATTCTCCCTGATAACCCAAATTATGGACTGTAAAAAGAGTTTTGATAGTTTTCAGCGTTTCATCTTCTTTTTGAAGAGTTTTCAAGTATGCGGGAATTAAACCACCCTGCCAGTCATTACAGTGAATTACGTCGGGTACCCATCCCAGCTTATTAATTAACGCGAAAACCGATTTAGCCAGAAGTATAAATCTTTCGTCATTATCGGCGTAATCCTTTCCAGTTATTGGATCTGAATACAAACTATGCCGCATACCAAAATATTCAGGATTATCCAGAAAATAAATTTGTACTCTAGCTTTTTGTCCGATTAGAAATGATGAACGCAGCGAAAATACTACTTCTTTATTTCCGATCTTTGTAGTTAAATCCTTTAAACGAACGACTTCATGAATTTTAAATTTTCTTTCGTCAATTGCGCCATACTTTGGTACAACAATCCTAATTAGATGTCCAAGCTCCTGCAATTTTTGAGGTAAAGCGGAGGAAACATCAGCTAATCCACCCGTTTTGATAAAGGGCACTACTTCAGATGTTACAAATAAAATCTTTAATTTTTTGGCCGGAGGCATATTTGCATGTCCTTCAATATTGAGATGACAAATTTATGAAAAACTGCTCTCTTAAACAAAAATTTTAGGTTTTAGCTGTATTCTTAATTTTATTTGCAATAACTTTGAGAGGAATTATTCAATTCACAAAATTCATCGCTAATGAAAAAAATTATCAAGAATCCAGCCCAAATTTTAACAATAAATTCTGACGGACAAGGATTCAAGCGCGGAACACATTTAGAGGATATTGGATTACTCGAAAATCATTCAATTATAATTGAAAATGAAGTAATAAAAGACTTTATCCCGAATTCAAGAATCAACAAACACAAAGCTGATGAAATAATTGATGCAGATGGAAAGGTAGCGATGCCAGGATTAATTGACTGCCATACCCATACTGCTTTTGCCGGTTCAAGAGCAAATGAATTTAGGCAGAAGTTAAAAGGAATTTGCTATGAGGAGATTGCTAAAAAAGGCGGAGGAATAAATACAACGGTTGATGCTGTTAGAAAATCTTCCTTCGATGAATTAGTGAAAATCGTTAAACCAAGAATTGATAATTATATCTGCCAGGGAGTTACGACGCTTGAAATTAAATCCGGATACGGCTTAAGTTTTTACGATGAAGTAAAATTACTTCAGGTTATCAAACATCTGAACTCTATTACCGAAATTGATATTGTGCCGACCTTTTTGGGTGCGCATACATATCCAAGAGAATATAAAAACGATCACTCGAGCTACATTGATATTATAATCAAAGAAATGATTCCTTATGTTGCGAATCATAAACTTGCGGTTTTCTGCGATGGTTTTTGCGAAAAAGGTTCGTTCACGGCAAAAGAGATTGATTTAATATTTACAAAAGCTGTTGAACACGGGTTAAAATTAAAGCTGCACACAGAGCAGTTTAATAATATCGGCGGATTGCAGGTTGCGTTAAAACATACAGCTCTTACAGTTGATCATCTCGAAGTTATTAAGGAAGATGACATTCCCCTTC
>JAHJTX010000164.1 GCA_018829545.1 Bacteroidota bacterium
ACTTTTTAATTGATTTACGAATTGATGCGATCTCTTGTGTGCGGCGAAGTTGTTGTAAATGATTAATGATTTCATTTTTCCTCACAATTTTTGCGGTTAAGTTACAGAAAGGCAGTATTAAATAAAACATGTAGTTCCCTTGAAATAATTTTTATGGAGTTGGCTTTTTTGAATTATTTACATTGAATTTTAGGCATTACAATTAAGCGAAGTAATGTGTAATTTTAAATAAATTTTATGCGAACTATGCAGCTTATGTCAACAAAAGATCATTAGGAAAAGGTTTACGCCAAAACTGATGTTGAAAATCTTGGCTGGTACGAGGAAAATCCTCAGCCGTCGCTTGATTTGATTTCTAAATGTTTATTGAAAAAGGACGCGGTAATTCTTGATGTTGGCTAAGGCGCTTCAACCTTGATTGATAAACTTGTTGAATTGGAATATTCCAAAATTTATTCTCTGGATATAAGTTCAACCGCGCAAGAAAAATTGAAGCAAAGACTTGCTGAAAAATCACCGAAGGTATATTGGATTGTTGACGACATAACGAATCCTCAAAATCTTCCCGAAAACTTCATACTCGATTTTTGGCATGACAGAACCGTGCTGCACTTTTTAACTGAGGAAACAGCCCGAGTAGAATATTTGCAACAGATTAAAAAGATTGTAAAAATTAACGGGTTCGTGATAATAGAAGTGTTCTCTTTGGAAGGCGCAAAAAAATGCAGCGGATTAAATGCGGTAAACTACAGCAAAGAAATGTTGCAGACTTTTTTAGGAAACGAGTTCGAAATCATAACTTCATTTGACCATGTTTTTACAAATCCCAACGGAGATCCCCGCCCGTACATTTACTCTTTGTTCAAGCGAAAAAGGAGAAGGAACAAAAGCAAAAGTTACGTTTAAGAACTCGTAGTTTTTGCCACTAATTACACTAATTTGCACTAAATTACCCGAAGCCTTCAATCAAAGGGATTACTGAATTTTTTACCTTGAAGAATTGCAAACTTCAATATTTTTTCGCCCAAGCCTGGTGAACTTATTACAGCCAAATACATTCCCGACCCAACCCGATGATTGTTTTCATTTCTTAAATTCCATTCAAGAAACTGTGATGTATAATTTTTCTTGTCATCTGAGTTAAGAGTCCGCACCAAAGCTCCGCTTAACGAATAGATTTTAATGTTCACTTCTTCGGGCAGATTCGTAAACTTTACAAATTGTTCTTTTGGGTTTGAGCTTCCGCTCAAATCGTTGTAACCCCAAAACGGATTGGGATAAACATTCACCTTGTCGAATAATTCCTTCTTTTCATTACGTGAAAGAGTTAGCTGCGGAGTAAAAGTAAATGTATCTTTTTCGGTTAAAGTATAATTAATTGTTGCAACAAAAGTTCCCTTAGGCTCAAAACTCTTGAGGGAATCTTTGTTTTGAAGCCCAATAATATACATAGTATTAAAGAAAGGACTTTTAGCTAAACTTGCCAAAGAATCTCCGTAAGTCGAAGCACTGATAACAAACCCTATTCCAAGATCAGCGCTGGGGTGGGCATAAATAAAATCATCTCCGTTCTGATTATACGGAGAATTAAAAATTAAAATATATTCTTTACTAAAATTCAAATCGTTTCCCGGATTCCAAACGCCATCTCCTGAACCGAAAATACCATTATATTCTACTTCTGTAAAAGCTGTTGTAAGCTGATACTCCTCGTTGTATTTGTAGTCTTTTATCCAAGCCGAAAAAGGAACTTCTACAAAATTATTTTCGGCGGGTGTTCTAAATCTTGTTGACCCAGCCTCCCTTAAATATCTGTAAGCCTTAGAGTTTTCTCCGAAGCGCAGTTCAACTCTTCTTAAGTCAGTATAACTAATATTTTTACATAGCTTTGAGCTGATCTCGCTGGCATACTGAACCGAATCCAAATCCAATCCAGGATAAATAAGCAGCTGATCTTTTTGATAATATGTGAACCAATTATTCAATCCACTTTTAAATTCAGGATCAAGGATTTTTGGTTTCACCCATTCAACTACGGGCATTATTCCTTCTGCCGTATAAATCGGATTAGTCTGATTAAACGAACTGACATTTTGAAGAAGAACTGAATCCGTTGTTTCATTTTTCATATTCCAATAAAGCGAGTATTTCAAATCCTCTTCATCTTTGTTGAACCATATTTTATAAATATTTTCTTTGGCTTGTGAAGGATCAATTATGGAATAATTTATTTTTGCGTCTGAAGCTCCAGTTAAATGAGATGTGTTTTCGTTTTCTCGAAATGTAATATTTACTCCATCGCCAGTGGTTATTCCAGTTTTTCCGCCGATAATATTTATCTCTGATTCCGAATACATAACAAGCGAATTATAGGGAAAGTAATGTTCATCTTTTCTGCTGTCGTTTGGATAAATTTTTTGAATGTCATCATAGTTAATTGCGTAAGATGTAACGGCAAGGTAGTATTTTTTTCCTTTAATTATCGGCGATTTTGTGAACGGATCTCTATCGAAAATGAATCTTAATCTTCCGGTTTGTGCATCGCTGTAAACAGCTTCATCAATCTGTTCCCCTTTGGGAAATTTCAAACTTCTTTCACCTGTGCGGTAAGATTCGATTAATACATCTCCGATATCATTTTTTAAGTCGTAAGTCTTGAGCAATACTTTGTTTAGCTGCCCATTGACTGAATCTGCGTTAATTGGTTCTCGTAGAGCGTAAACTGCAAATCCTTCAAATCGGAGATCAGCTAATTTCATACCCGAAGAGGTTTCCATTGTTGAATTGTAGTTCACCTGCTCGGTAGTTTCCCAAATCAATTCAATTTCCTCTTCCTTTGAGTTCACTATCGTAGAAATGGGTTGAATGGAAAAACTGATATCAAAATTGCTTTCGTATAAATAATCCGCCAATTCGGTGGTGCGCTTTACTTCATTAACAGATAAAAGAGAATTTTCGCCTTTATCGGCAACGTAAGCAACAATAATTTCAACCGGTTCATCTTTCTTTAATCTAAAAGGTCCTGTGTTTACCATTATCCTCTGGTCGTTTCTAATGTTGCAGAGCCATCCAATCCGATTTGCCGGATCACCGGAATAATAGAAAAACGGATTGATTGCGGAACAATCAGCACCCCCCACAACTTCTCCATAAGGAAATGTACATGGATCAATAATTTCCCCGTCTCTTCTTAATCCTTGTGCATAATTGAATAATTCAAAACAATTATTTGCATCGCCTTCTAATGGATTTGATTTAATATAATTTTTCACTGATGTGACGGGTAAGTTTTTAGCGCCTGGAATTATCTCAATTCCTCTCTCATTCCCATAGAACAAATAAGCCGTATCAAGAGGTGTGTCAATGCCCGAATCAAAAGAGCCGTTAAGGTTGTTGTCTATAAAAGTTTCGTTGGCAATGTATACGCGCGGACCCTGTGGAATTTTCAACAAAATGGCTGGGGAAAAAGCATCGGAGCTTAGATCATCGTATGCGTATCCAGCTTTTAAAACAGTATCCGAACCAAATAAATCATTTTCATAATTCACTATATCAGGATCACACCACGCTGAAAAATACACCGAATCCAAAAGATCATTTACCATTCCGGTGTTTACAATTTTATATCTCACAAAAAACATATTGCCGAATTTCGATTTTGTTTCGTAAGCAAAAAGAGTCTGACGGATTTCGATACCAAGCGCATCTGTGCAATTATATCTTCTAATGCCTCTATCTATAACATCGTGATAAGCGCACCAAATTGTAACATCTCCAATCAAATCGGGTTTGTCTTCATCAGTATCCCAAATTCCATTATTGTTTTTATCAATTGGATTGTAAATTCCATCGCCATCGCCGTCATAAAATTCTGCGCCAAGTTCAACAGCGTATTTCCAGTCGTCCCAGCTTTTATGAAAATCGCCATCCGCCTTGAACAGAACATAAACTTGATTTCTAGAATCATCTACTCCGTATTTGTAAATACCGGGGGCGTAGTCTTCGGTTCGTGAAGCGGTCGCCATAGCATTAGCCCAGATAGTATCGTTATTTTTCCCGGAGATATAAAAACCGCCGGAATACATCACACCTTCCTCAAGAAAATAGCCGCCGGAGAGTAAATCATTATTGCCTTGAATGTATACATCTGCAAGCGCGCCTCTATTGTCCATTGGGAAAGCAAAATTGTTGAAATCGAATGTATAGTATTCCCCTTTCATTCCTCCTTCCTCGCGGGAATTAGGACTTTGAACTTTTTTCGATTTTCTTAAGTGGGAGGCTGATTTGTCTTGAGCAGTTATTGTAATTGAGAGCAGAATAGTAAACAGAATAAAAAAGGCTGATTTTAAAAATGATTTCATGAAATTCACCCTTAAAAAATTGTCAATTTAACTAACAGTTTGAATGTAGAGCAAATAATCCGAATTGTCAATGCACGAAATCGTCTCCATGGATGCTGGGTGCTGGATGCTGGATTCTGGATGCTGGATGCTGGGTGCTGGATGCTGGATGCTGGATGCTGGGTGCTTGATACTGGATGCTGGGTGCTTGATACTGGATGCTGGGTGCTGGGTGCTTGATACTGGATTCTGGATTCTGGATGCTGGATACTTGTAACTACAGATTACTTATTCGTAAATTGTTACCCACGTAAGTTGAATTATTTTAGAAGGACGATCGCATGAATTTTAATAACACAATCCAAAAAGCTTTTGAAATTTTAGAATATCCGTTATTTACAATAAATCAGGCCCCAGTTTCGCTGCTCTCACTTATGATTTTTGTATTTATAATACTGCTGTTCATTTTTTTTGCGAAACTAGTAAAAAACAAATTGCTTAATCGGGTTCTGAACAGATTCGGCATAGAAGAGGGATTACAGTTTACATTTACACGTCTTTCGCAATATGCGCTCATTTCACTCGGAGTTGTATTGGCATTTCAATTCATCGGAATTAATTTAAGCGGATTAGCTGTAGTACTCGGTTTCCTCTCGGTTGGCATTGGATTCGGTTTGCAAAATGTTACGTCGAATTTTATTGCGGGCTTAATATTACTGTTTGAGCGTCCAATAAAAGTCGGCGACAGAGTGAGCGTTGGCAATACTGAGGGCGACGTTGAAAATATTAACATTCGTTCAACGACTATTAGATCGCTGAATAATATTTCAATCATCGTTCCGAATTCTGATTTTATCTCATCGCTTGTTATAAATTGGTCGCACGGTGATGAGAAAATTCGAGTTGATCTGGATGTTGGCGTTTCTTATGATTCTGATTTGGACTTGGTGTTAAGGGTTTTAAAGGAAGTGGCTTTAGAAAACACGGACATTTTAAAAGAGCCGGAGCCTGAAGTTCATTTTAGAGAATTCGGCGACTCGTCGTGGAATTTGAAACTTCGCGTTTGGATTCTCAATCCAAAACGGCATTATTATGTTCGTTCGGATTTGAATTGTGCAATTGTTAGAAAATTCCGCGAGCACAATATTGAAATTCCCTATCCGCAGAGGGATTTACATTTGAGGAGTTCTAATGTAAAATTATCAAATGATATTCATGATTGATTTGATATAGTCAAGAGAACCATTTTTATTTTTTATTCATAAATTTTTGAGAATTATGCTATTACTAAATCACAAGAAAAAAAGTAAAATCGGCAAATCGCCCGGTACGCTGATTTACACGGGAAAGAGTGTTGATACTTCCACCATAATTTCAGTTGTTCTTTATGATAAGGACAATTATGAAATGATTGAGTGTAAAAACAGAGAGGATTTGTTTGCGCTTCTTGAAACAAGCGGCAAGTATAAATGGGTTAATATTAAGGGCTTGGGAGATATTGACCTTATAAAAGATATTGGTGCGAAGTTAAAAATTCCTGCGCTTATACTGGAGGATATTCTAAATGTAACGCACAGACCCAAATTAGACTATTTTGAAAATGGCTTATTTATTATCATCAAGCATATATCTTCTGATCCTGAACTTCTTTCTCAATTTCACCAGTTAAATTTATTGATGACAGGCGACGTCATAATTTCCTTACATGAAAGCAGCGACGTTGATTTCAGTCCAATTCATGAGAGATTAATAAATTCTGAAAGTAGATTTCGAACAGCCGGTATAGACTATCTTCTCTATACATTGATCGATTATATCGTTGATAAATATTTAATGTTAGACGATGAGTATAACGATGCGATTGATAGATTTCAGATTAAACTTCTTGATCATCCGCAAAAAAATGATTTGCAGAAAATTCAGTTTATAAAAAGAAACATTCATGAATCCAGACTTGCCATTGCGCCGGTGCGCGAAATGTTAAACTCTATTCAAAGAGTAAATTCTAATTTAATTTCAACTGAGAATTATGTTTATTTTCAGGATACAATTGATCACTTAAATCAAATTATTGATTCGCTTGATATAGAAAGAGAAGCTTCTCTAACGCTGCTGGATATTTATCTCTCCAGCTTAAGCAACAAAATGAATGAAGTGATGAAAGTCTTGACGATTATTGCTACGATTTTTATTCCGCTTACTTTTGTCGCCGGCGTTTACGGAATGAACTTTGAAAATATGCCCGAACTAAACTGGGAATATGGCTACCCTAGTATCATGGCCTTGATGTTTGTGATTGGAGTAATGTTCGTAATTTATTTCAAAAGGAAAAAGTGGTTTTAAAATTCTCAGTGTTTCTCAGCAGAATCACAGTGACATTAATAGCTGATACCGGCGCGAAAATCTTCTATTCCAACTGCCGCTCGCTCCAATTTAGCAATCGAATTTGCAAAAGTAATTCGCACATAACCCTCAGCGCCAAAAGCGGAACCGGGCACCGTAACAATTTTCTTTTTCTCGAGAAGTTTTAATGCGAAATCTGCCGAAGATTTTACAACCTCATCTCCTGCTTTTTTATTTAACAGATCCTTAATATTTACAAAAAGATAAAATGCTCCTTCCGGCTTTCGGACAGAAATTCCATCAATCGAGTTTATTCTGTCATAAAAATAATTTCTTCTTTCCTCAAATTGCTTTCTCATCTGCTCAACTTCATCTTGCGGACCAGTCAACGCTTCGAGCGCAGCGTACTGCGAAATAGTTGCCGCATTAGATGTATTATGACTCTGAATCTTGTTCATGGCATTAATAAATGATTTTTCCGCAGCCGCGTATCCTATTCGCCAGCCCGTCATTGCATAAGTTTTAGAAACGCCGTTCACTAAAATTGTTCTTTTCTTGATCTCCTCGCTTAAGGAAGGCAGACAAGTAAATTCAAAACCGTCATAAACGAGTTTGTTATAAATCTCATCGATGATTACGAGAAGATTGTTTTTTATAATTATTTCCGACAGAGCTTTAAGTTCATTCTTTGTGTAAGCCGCTCCCGTTGGATTTGACGGACTGCAAAGAACGATCAACCTTGTTTTATTTGTTATCGTATTCTGAAGCTGTTCCGGGGATATTTTAAATGATTGCTCCTCCGAGGTTTCTATAAAAAGTGGAATACCGCCGGCAACTTTAACCATTTCTGGATAAGAGACATAATAGGGAATTGGAATAATCACTTCGTCTCCGGGATTAACAACCGCCAAAATAGCATTGAATAATACTTGTTTTGCTCCTGTGGAAACTATTATCTCATCCGGTTTATAATTCACGCCGTGATCTATTTTGAATCTCGTACACACTGCGCTTCTAAGTTCTTCGAGCCCTTGATTTAAAGTGTATTTTGTTTTGTTCTCGGCAATGGCTTTGCATGCAGCATCCTTAATTTTTTGAGGCGTTGGAAAATCCGGCTCGCCGACGCTTAAATCTATAATGCTTTCGCCCATCAATTTTAATGCAATCGCTTTTGCGGCAATTTCCATTGTTTTAGATGCAGCCATTTTTGAGACTAATTCAGATAGCAAATTATTACCCTTTATTTTTGAAGCGAAATATAATAATTGCCTAACAGCATTGTCGTGTTTTCTTTTCTATTCATGAGTCTGCTGCAAAAAGGTTTTTAATTCAATTTTGAGAAAGAATTGAAAACCGTTGAAATGGTCCGCCAATTCTCTAAGTTGTTATTAACCCACGACTTAAGTCGTGGGTTAGTTTTGACTCAGTTGTGATC
>JAHJTX010000165.1 GCA_018829545.1 Bacteroidota bacterium
AAGCTCTTCGAGTATCTGCTTTACATGACCGGCTTTGTACCAGTTTCCTTCGGACTCCCAAAAATTTGGTATTGGTATAAATCTATCATTTGCAGCATCGTGTCCGCCGTGTCCCGGATCGATGCAAACTTTTATTCCGATAAGGGATTGAGAGAATGAAATGCCCGCCAAAACAACAATAAATATAATCGAAAATATCTTTTCCATGTTTTCCCCTATTCAATATCTAAATTCAATAAATAAATCTCACCCGCATCCGTATTGAAAACAATTATATTTCCACTCGAGGAACACTTGGGATACATCTCATAAATTTCATCGGTGTTGGTCAGCTTAGTCACCTTAAAATCGCTTAATTTGAACATATAAATATCTGAAGCAGTAACCGCTTGCCCGTCGTCTTCATCAATCATATAAACTACATATTCGCCATTACCAGACCAACATGGCGCATTGGCTTTTCCCAACTCGTAAAAAACATTTCCATCTAGGTCGGAAATGAATGTTCCTTTTCCCGCAAGCGTGAACAACAGCAATTTGCCATCCGGTGAAATTGACGGCCAAATATAGTTTCCCTCGCCCCATGGTTCGAATATTGTCTTACCGCCATTCTCAATAAGAGCAATTTTGCTCTTCTCTATGAACACGACGGGTATAGGCTCCGCCGTTTTCATTAGGCTGTATGAAAATTCTTTGATTTGATTTTCTTGAACAAATGCAACGGCGCTATTCGATATTACTAATGGCAGCGATAATTCTCGAACATTATCTACAATTGATTTGTGAGTTTTGTTTTGAAGATTGTATTCTTTTAAGGAAGAATATTTGATTCTTTCTTTATAATCATTCGTTCTGTAAATGATACTATTCCCATCGTTTGAAAATACAGGTTCATAACCCGCTCCAAAATCATCCGAGATTTGCTGAAGTGAAGATAATTCTAAATCGTACAGCCAAAGACCTTTATAATTTTCACTTGTGACGAGAATTTTATTTCCATCCGGAGAAAAACTTGGATAATAAAAATCACTTAAAGAAAGTTTATTAATCTGCTGAGCATGCATAAAACTAAGTGACAACAATAGAGATACGAATAGAACGTTCTTTTTCATTAATTCCCCGAAGGTATCTATTAAAATGTGCAGCCGAAATTTATTAAAATATACTGTCGTAATCTATTCTACAGGTGATCTAAATCAATAAAAGTATGTGAAATTATAAATAATTATTTCTCCATCTGATGAATTACAAATAAGTTTTTCACCGTTGTACGACCACGAAAAATTTTCCAAGGCTCTCTCACTTTTAATGCTGTACAAAACTGTTTGGATAGAATTCAAACTTTTAATCTCAATTTCGGTGTTTTGAGTTTTTAATCCATCATCGGTATGCCGCAAACCGGCAATTAAATTGCAGTTTTCACTAATCGCGAACGCGGAGTAATCACCGATTTTGAAAAGCGAGTCAGAATTTGCATAATAAAAAAATGTTCCTGTCTTTGCACCAGTTACAACGAATCTATTTTCATCCAAATGCTGGATTTGTGTAACGTAATCATCTTCAAATATTTTAAGCCTTGATTCGGAGTTTATTGTTCTCGCGACTATTGTATTTCGATCGATAGTATATTTTATAATTTTTTGTTTTGATTTTTCCGAGAAAGGAATGATTACCAAACTATCCCGATGAACAATAGAAATTACATGCTCTGCTTTGTGAAAATCGAAATCAGTAATTCTATCCGTACTTCTGAATAGAGTTTTTTCCTCTAACGATTCTAAATCCAACTTGATAATTTTATAGCTCTCAACTCTCTTGCTTTCATCACGATTGATTGAGTAGAAAACCAAATTTTGCTCGTCAACGATAAAAAATTTCCCCGCTGAAACTTCGGAATTTGACAGTTCTGTCAGTTTCTCCGTGTTAACCGAATATCTGTATGGTTTTCGGTTCATCTGCGAAGCAAAAAAAATTGAAGAATCATTCAATGAGAACTTTGGATGAGTGAAAAAGAAATTGCTCCATTTCAAGCTGTCCGTTTTCCCAAATATAATTTTACTGATTTCATTTATTTTAGTGCTATCAGATTCATTTACATCTTCATGGTTATTCTTAGAGCATCCGAAAAATAGTATCAAAATCAGTGTTGCGATGAACAGTAAAAAATATTTTAATTTCATGATGTTTACCTTTTTGTAGGGCACGACAAATCTGTCTTCGTCTATTTTAGTAAAAGAAATTTTATTGTTTGTTCTTTGCGTCTATCTTGCTCAGAAATGTAAGTTACTTTACAGAAATAAGTGCCGCTTGCAGGAATTCTTCCAGCCAATCCTCTGCCATTCCAATAATACCAGTTCAACTGACGGGAGTAGTATTCTTCGTGTGCAAAGATTAATTGCCCCGCTAAATCAAAAATTTGAATCTTAGCAGCTCCCGGTTCAGGTATGTTGAAGATTATATTTGTGCCTTCACTAAATGGATTCGGGAAATTTGGATAGAGTTTAAAATCGTCTGTAATTAGGTGTAGAGGCAGAACTCCAGAACCGAATTTTTCGTCGATTAAATTCCACAACTCATTCCTATTGCCATCGTACCCAAGCGCCCACATTCCCACGCCTTTAAGATTTTTGCTAATCGCTACGTCGTATTTCAAGCCGATGCTCACTTCGTTGTCAAACCAAGTTTGGTTCCAAACCGAGTCTTGACTTCTAAACCAGGGCGTTTGCGATAAATTGTCCCAAAGTATTCCGTGAAGGTTGGCAGAAGGCTGTGTGTCCTTGAATCGCGGAGAATCAATAAATTCAATTACTTCCGACCTCGCTTCCGAGCTCTTGGTAATCCAATGCGAACCGTAATAAGGAATTCCTAAAATCAATTTGCTTGGAAAAGCTTTGATCACATCTGCGTAATCGACATTTAATGCAGAAGTTAAATTGAATAATCCTCCCGTCAGTGGAGCACTTGGTCCGGATGCTGCACTCCACGAACCATTAAAGTCGTAAGCCATTACAAAAACATAGTCACAGTTTTTTACGAGATCATAAAAATTCCAATCATTATTCCAATTTATAGGAGGCGCTGCAAATGATACTTCCTTTCCGGGAAGTTCCGCGTGAATGAATTCAGCCAGACCGCTCATGAAACTATTTATCGGCTTTCCCTCATCATTGTCATACAGATTTTCAAAATCAATATTAATTCCATCCAATTCAAATTCTTCTATTTTACTTTTTGCTTGCTCGAAAAAATTACTCCTTGAATCTAAATTTGATATTATTGTTCTAATTGAATCCGGATTAAAATTCGTAGCGCATAAAATTACTTTAACTCCGAATGAGTGGGCTTTATTAATTACATCCGTCCAAGGCCAATAATTCGGGTTGTTAATCCTACCGTCAGAATTGACGTGAAAATCAAAACAAGCGATATGCGTTATCAAATCGTATTTAATGAACTGATGCATATCTTCGCCGTATTCCCAATCGGGAAGATATCCAAAAACTGATTTTATTAGTTTAATGGAATCGACTGTTTGAAGCGGAAGGATGAAATCGGAGCCTATATTTTTGCTATGCTGCAAATGAACTTCTTTTTGAAAGTTCATTTTTTGGTAGTTATGGGTTGAGAGTTTCTGCCCAATTATTGAGATTGAACAAAACATCAAAACAGTTATTATAATTAATTTTCTTTGCATCTATTTCCGGTTATAATTAACGGTAAATTTAGTTATTGAATGAGTCTACTGCAAAAAGGTTTTTAATTCAATTTTGAGAAAGAATTGAAAACCGTTGAAACGGTTCGCCGATTCTCTAAGTTGTTATTAACCCACGACTTAAGTCGTGGGTTAATTTTGACTCAGTGGTGATCCTTTTAACGGTTTATTTGCTTTTGGGAGTAGACTCATTGAATGAAAGGTAAACAAAGATATCATTTCATTTATCCTAATTAAATTGTTATAGAGGTCATTTTTGAATATTTTTGAATATAAATTCCATACAAATTAAATAAGGAGAACGAAAATGATTTCTGCAAAAATGACGGATGCGTTAAATAAACAATTAAACAAGGAGCTTTATTCAGCCTATCTTTACCTTGCAATGTCGGCATATTTTGAAGATAAAAATCTAAAGGGCATGGCTAGATGGATGAGAGTTCAAGCAGACGAAGAACATATTCATGGTATGAAGTTTTTTGATTTTATTCAAAAAGTTGGAAGCAGAGTTAAACTAGAACAAATCCAACAGCCCGGTTTTGAATGGAGCGGACCTGTTGAAGTTTTTCAGGAAGCATTTGAGCACGAGCAATTTATTACAAAATCAATAAATGAACTCGTTGATTTAGCCATGCAGGAAAGAGACCACGCAACTTCAACATTCCTTCACTGGTTCGTAGATGAACAAGTTGAAGAAGAAGCAATTGCTTCCGATATAGTTCAAAAGTTCAATTTAATCGGGGACAGCAAAGGCGGTTTATTCATGCTTGATCGTGAATTGGGTTCAAGAATAATGGGCGCAGCTCCGAATAACGTGTAATTGAAATATTTTAGAAACTTTCTGAAAAGATTTTTTTACTTTGAATTCTTTTCAGTATATTTGGCATCAAATTTTAATGAAAGTTGGAGTTTCAGATGGCTAGGAAATGCGAAGTTACGGGTGTTAGTCCTATTACAGGTCATAATATTTCACACGCTCATAATAAAACCAAAAGAAGATTTTTACCTAATCTTCAGAAAAAGAAAATTTGGGTACAGGAATTAAATAGATTTGTGACGGTTAAATTAACAACCGGCGCAATAAGAACAGTTAATAAAAATGGAACTGCTATAATCGCAAAATTGGTTCGCGAAGGCAGAATAAAAGCCAGATAAGAAATTGTTTTACCAAAAAGCTCATGCACTCCATGAGTTTTTTTTGTTTTAAAGAACTCCCCCATTTTATATCTTCCTTATCAAAAATCGTAAACAAATCATTTGGTTATTCTCATGCGGAAATTATTTTTTGCTGTTCTATTATCGGCATTAATTATTGCTGAGTTTATTTTTTCACAAGACAAATCCTACTATTACCATGAAACGGCGAAGAAGGTTGTAACTGAAGCTCTCAATAAATCAAAAGGCTACGAATACTTAAAAGAATTGTGTGAGATTGGACCAAGACTTGCCGGTTCTAAAAATTCTCTAAAAGCAATTGATTGGGCTGTGAATAAATTTAAAGAGATTGGGGTTGACACGGTTTGGCTGCAGCCTGTAATGGTGAATAGCTGGGAGCGCGGAGATATTGAAACAGCGGCAATAATCGGTTCGAATAATAATCCCATTTATGAATTAAGCGTCGCATCTTTAGGAAATAGTGTCGGGACTGACAACGATGGAATTTCTGCTGAGGTTTTGGAAGTTCACAATTTCGAAGAACTTAAATTGTTATTTGAAGAGGCAAAAAGTAAAATAATATTTTTCAATAGACCGTTTGATAATACTCTTATCAATACTTTTGAAGCATACGGGAAAGCAGTGGATCAGCGCATATTCGGTGCGGCGGAAGCCGCTAAAGTTGGAGGTATCGGAGTTCTAGTCCGCTCTGTAACTTCACTATATGATAATGTCCCTCATGTTGGAACAATGATTTATGCAGATTCCGTTAAACAAATTCCGGCAGCGGCTCTTGGAACAATTGATGCTGATTATCTCAGCGGGCAGCTAAAGAAAAATCCAAATTTGAAAATCAAAATGACGCTGAGTTGCAGATCAATCCCCGATCAAAAATCGTACAATGTGATCGCGGAAATAAGAGGAATTGAAAAGCCCGAAGAAGTAATTGTAGTCGGTGGACATTTTGATAGTTGGGATAAGGGCGACGGCGCTCATGATGATGGCGCGCCAACTCTACAAACTCTCGAAATTCTTGATTTAATAAAAAGATTAAATTTGCAGCCTAAGCGAACCATCAGATGCATCTTTTTCATGAATGAGGAAAACGGTTCGGAAGGAGCAGTTGAATATGCGAAATTTGCCGAAAGCGAAAATTCAACACACATCGCTGCGATTGAATCCGATCGGGGAGCATTTACGCCTAGAGGATTTTATGTAACAACTGATTCCACTAGATTATCAAAGCTGCAATCGTGGCTGCCATTTTTGGATCACGCACTAATTGAATGGATTAAACCCGGCGGGAGCGGAGCAGATATTTCTAAGATTAAAATCGGCGGCGCGCTTATGGGGTATGTGCCGGATGTGCAAAGGTATTTTGATGTTCACCATTCCGATAACGATGTGTTTGAAACTGTGAATTCAAGAGAAATGGAATTTGGGTCTGCGGCGATGACAATACTTGCTTTTCTTTTAAGCGAGGAAGGAATTTAAGGCTGGCTTAGAATTTTATTGAGAGTATTAAGCCAGCCCGTGGAGTAGAACTACTTGTGATTTTTTGAGGATGTTGATTTTGCTCCGGAACTTTTTGAACTCATCGGTTTCACAACTTTTTTCTTGGCCAATTTATCTTTGACAGATCTATGTTTTGCGGTTGAATTGGTTTCAACTTTCTCTGCAGAATTAGTTCTTGTATCGGTTTTAATTTTGCTCTTTTGAGAAGCATTAAAAGTGACATCCGAATTCTTTGCTGAACTTGACTTGCTAACTTCAGTCTTTCTTACTTCTGTCTTCCTAGATTCATTTTTCGTTTGTTTTGTAGAACGCTCTGAATTAACATTTCTATCTGTTGCAGATTTGGTTGGAGTACTTGGCAAAATCCTTGCGGATGATTTGCTTTTACTATTATCTCTAATTGTTGGACTTCCAGCGCTCTCATCTCTTTGAACAATTTTATCGGTTTTAAGAGATGTTCTTGTACTCGATTTTTTTACTTTGGACATATCAATATTATTTCCCGAGTTAAGTTCCATTTCGCTTGGTCTATAAACTCTTAGCGCACCATTTACGTCTCTGCTTCTTCCGTTGGAATTATTACGATCATTAGTAATTTGAAGCTCTCTTTGAGCTATTCTCGATCCGCCTCTTCGTTCAACAAATTGCCTGTCTATTCCGCCATTAACAATTCTTCCGTTCCTTGAATAATAATTTGTCCTATATTTTGTTTTTTGAAAAACGGAATATCCGTCTCTGTCACTTATGTAATAATTATGAACATTTGCATTACAGAAATTATTGTAATTTACAAATCTCCAATGATGATAAGGCGAATTCCACTGAATTGAGAAATGTATTCCCGAATGCGATTTGAATCTTGCATAAGGAGGCAGTGGCGACCAACCTACATAATTATCGTTGTATCTCCATTCGACCCAAGATGGACCCCATTCATAATCAGGCAACCAAACCCAGCCGTAATAATCTTCATAAAACCATCTTCCATAATGATACGTTGCCCAGCCGAATGGTTCGTATGAGTCCCAATACCAGCCGTGATTTGTCCAAGCCCATCTACCAACTGAATAAGGAATCCAATTATAATGAACACGATTCGGACGCCATACAACAACATCCCGATCTAACTCAATCCATTCCCCGTGAGCGCTTAGGGAGCCGAAGAAAAACTCGATTGAAGCGCTTCTGTGATTCCTTGCTTCGCTTATTTGAAAAAGCAATACGGCTAAAATTAGTGTTAAAAAAATCTTTTTCATCTCACACCTCCGAATTAGTTCACAACTTGTGACTCAATTGATGTGCCATAATTTTTCTTCGATTCTAGCTGCTTTTAAATGATAATTCAGAGTAGTGTATAATATTATATACAATAAGTCTCTTAAGGAAGGTCATGTATCTGAATCTAAAACCATTATCAAATGGAATGAATCGAACTGATGTGGAAAAAGTAGAGCGATCAGATTGATCGCTCTTAAATAATTATTTTGAATTACTTGATTTCTATATTTTTTGGTTTAACGCGGTCGTGTTTTGGAAGGATTACGTTTAACTGTCCGGCATCTATTTTAGCTTCGATTTTGGAATCATCAACGCTATCCGAAATTTTGAATTTTCTGTAGAAATTGCCGGTTTCAGTTTCTTTCAAAATATATTTTTTATTTATTGAATCTTCGAAACTGATTCTGCCCATCAGCACTAAACTTTCATCTTCAATTTTGATGCGGATGTCCTCCTTTTTTACGCCGGGCATATTTGCAACCAGCGAGTAGCTATCCTCCGTTTCATAAATGTCCACTAATGGAGCTATCCATGCCTCGGTTTCAAGGGAGTTTTCCCACGAGTCGTTTTCTTTTACTTCCATTACTTCTTTATTGTTGTCTATCATTTTATCCTCTTACTTTTACTTAATTATTTTTCATCATCAACAACTTCATAAGATGCATCTTGAACTTCTTGTTCATCTTTTTTGGATGTGCTCTTCTGTTGAGCATCTTTTGGACCAGAACCGGCTTCAGCGCCTTGCCCCGGTTGTGTATCCTGCTGTTGATAGATTTGCTGAGAAACTTCACTCCATAATTTGGTCAAGTTTTCAGTTGCAGATTTTATTGCATCAGAATCGTTTGTTTTTAATGCATCTTCAACTTTTTTGACTTCATCTTCAAGTTTAGCTTTAACGTCAGGAGTAATTTTATCTTTCAATTCTTCAATCTGTTTTCTTGTTTGAAACACTAAATTATCCGCGCTGTTTCTAATTTCAACAGCTTCTTTTTTCTTTTTATCCTCAGCCGCGTTCTCTTTTGCAGCGTTTTTCATTTTAGTTATTTCATCTTCATTTAATCCGCTTGACGATGTAATTCTGATACTCTGCTCCTTGTTCGTAGCCTTATCTTTAGCAGCAACGTGAAGAATTCCGTTTGCGTCAATATCAAAAGTAACTTCAATTTGAGGTAGGCCGCGTGGTGCCGGTGGAATTCCATCTAGGTGAAATCTCCCAAGAGTTCTATTATCGGAAGCCATTGGTCGTTCGCCCTGAAGAATGTGAATTTCTACCGAAGGCTGATTATCAGCTGCAGTTGAGAAAGTTTCACTTTTCTTTGTTGGAATAGTCGTATTAGCGTCGATCAATCTTGTCATAACGCTTCCAAGTGTTTCAATACCAAGAGAAAGAGGAGTAACGTCAAGCAATAAAACATCTTTTACATCGCCTGCTAACACTCCGCCCTGAATAGCTGCTCCAATTGCTACAACTTCGTCCGGGTTAACGCCTCTATGTGGTTCCTTTCCAAAAATTTCTTTAACCTTTTCCTGCACTTTAGGAATTCTGGTCGATCCACCGACGAGTATAACTTCATCAATTTGAGAAGCCGAAACTCCGGCATCTTTAATTGCAGATAAGCACGGTGCAATTGTTCTTTCTATTAAATCTTCCACTAGTTGTTCAAATTTTGCGCGTGATAGATTAATATTCAAATGCTTCGGTCCATCTTGAGTTGCAGTGATGAATGGTAAATTTACATCTGTGCTCATCGAAGACGAGAGTTCAATTTTAGCTTTTTCGCCAGCTTCTTTTAATCTCTGTAATGCCATCGGGTCTTTTCTTAAATCAATGCCTTCTGTTTTCTTGAATTCGTCTGCCAAAAAGTCGATTAGTCTTTGATCGAAATCGTCACCGCCAAGATGTGTATCGCCATTTGTAGATTTAACTTCGAAGACACCGTCGCCTAATTGCAGAATAGAGATGTCAAAAGTACCGCCGCCTAAATCATAAACCGCAACTAGTTCTTCTTTATTCTTCTTATCAAGCCCATAAGCTAAAGCAGCGGCAGTTGGTTCGTTAATAATTCTCTTAACAGTTAATCCGGCAATTTCGCCGGCGTCTTTTGTAGCCTGTCTCTGAGAGTCATTAAAATATGCGGGAACAGTAACCACCGCTTCGGTTACTTCGTGTCCTAAATATTCTTCGGCTGTTTTTTTCATCTTTTGAAGAATCATTGCGCTGATTTCAGGAGGAGAATATAGTCTGTCGTTTATTTTAACTCTTGCAGAGTTACTGTCGCCTTTAACAACTGCATAAGGTACTTCGCCAATTTCAGACTCAACCTCATTTATGAATCTACCCATGAAGCGCTTTATTGAAAATACTGTGTTTTGAGGATTTGTGACCGCCTGTCTCTTTGCAGGCTGACCAACTAATCTTTCACCGCTTTTTGTAAATGCGACTACAGAGGGAGTTGTTCTTCCTCCCTCTGAGTTCGGTATAACTACCGGCTCATTTCCTTCCATTACGGAAACGCATGAATTTGTAGTTCCTAAGTCAATTCCTATAATTTTACCCATTTATTTCTCCAATTATTAGCCGGTAATTATAACCGCCTTGTTTTTAATTATTAGTTTAATTTAATTACTTTTTCTATCGGCTTCTTTGCTTCAACTTTTTTTAGAATTACTTTCAACATGCCGTTATCATATTTTGCCTCAACTTTGTCTGAATCAACTTCATTTGGAAGAGTAAAGCTTCTTTTGAATGATCCGTAACATCTTTCTGATCTGAAATCGTTTTGATCTTTTTCTTCAACTTCCTTTTTCTTTTCGCCTTCTAAAGTTAAAATATTATCTTGCAAAGTAATTTTTAGGTCTTCTTTTTTTACACCTGGAATTTCAGCATCAATGTGGATGCTGTCTTCCTTTTCAGAAATGTCTATTTTCGGAAAAAAATTAAACCTTAGAGCTTGATTAAAACTTGGGAAATCTTCAAAATATCTTAAAAGATTGCTGTGAATATTTTCCATTTCTCTTAGAGGTTCAAATTTGATAAGTGTCATTTTTGTATCTCCTTTTTTATTGTTAATTTTGCTTAGTTAATTGCAAGCATCGTGCCATTTTATGTTTTTTGTTAACTTATTGTAAATCAAGGACTTAGAAATATTTCAATTTTTAGTTCATTGACATAGAAGCTGACATAATGGCTTGTTTGTGTATTTATGACATGATTTTTGTCATTTCTACTGTTAAAATTTGTGGAGGATATTTTGTTCAAAATTGAAGAATTTGATATTAAACTCGATACCGATGTCATCGGACGTAATTTTTATTACTTTGATGAAATCGATTCAACCAACTCATATTTATTAGATGAGAGCAATATCAAAATTAATGGCAGCGTAGTTTTAGCAGAAAATCAGCTTAAAGGAAGAGGCAGACGCGACAGAAATTGGACGTCAGTTAAGGAACAATCTTTAACTTTTTCCATACTACTCAATAGAAATTTGAACGCAAAAAATATTAACATTCTGAACCTAGGCGCTAGTTTAGCTGTTGCACAAGCAATTGAAAATCTCTATCAACTAGACGTTGAATTGAAATGGCCAAACGATATACTCGTGGGTGGTAAAAAAGTTGCAGGAATTCTTTTAGATGCAGTTAGCAAGGGCGATAAAATCGAAAAGGTTGTTGTGGGGTTTGGAATCAACGTAAATCAACCAAATTTTACGGGTAAATTTTTAATACCAGCAACATCAATAAAATTGGAATTTAAACGCGATTCAAACCGTGAGAGACTCTTGAGCGAAATCTTAAATTTTTTCGAAAGTATTTTGATTCAGATTGATAAAGACAAATCAAAAATATTAAGCGATTGGCGAGCGAGATGCAAAATGATTGGCGAAAAAATTAAGATCACAGATTCAAACGGGGAAAAATTCGGCAAATTTGAAGACATTGACGATGAAGGGTTTCTGCTTTTTGAATCAAGAGGCATACTAGAAAAAATACATTTCGGCGACGTGAGCATAAGAAGATAAACTATATGAGCATCGCAAAAGAACATATTTATTTGGATAATGCAGCAACAACAAAAATTCATCCAAAAGTTTTTGAGAAAATGCTGCCTTATTTAAATGAGTTTTTCGGCAATCCATCTTCGATTCACTCATTCGGCAGAAAAACGCGTGTTGCGCTTGAAGAATCGAGAGAAGTTGTTGCTGATTTTGTTAATGCCGAGCCGAGTGAAATTTATTTTTGCGGCACTGGCACCGAATCAATCAATTTTATTCTGCATGGAATTTCATTCGCAAGTCAAGCAGAAACAAGCAAGCGCACATTATTTTCTTCATCAATTGAGCACCACGCAGTATTAGAATCATTTAAATCAATTTGCGAAAATGGTTACACAACTCAATCGGTTTCTGTTAATGATTCATATCAAATTGATTTTGAGGAGTTGAAACAATTTGTCGATTCGGATGTGCTTCTCGGTTCGATTATGAACGTGAATAACGAAACCGGATCTATTCAACCGATAAATAAAATTGCTGAGTTGCTAAAAGAGAGCGAAATATTTTTTCATACGGATGCAGTTCAAAGTTTTGGTAAAATTGAAATCGATGTGAAGAAAATAGGTGTTACCGCCCTTTCTGCGTCGTCACACAAAATTTATGGACCCAAAGGCGTTGGATGTGCATACGTAAAAAGCGGTACGCCGTTATCGCCGCTAATCCACGGGGGCAGTCAAGAAAGGAATAGAAGAGGCGGTACGGAAAACATTGCCGGTATTGTTGGTTTTGCCGAAGCGGTTAAAATTGCAAAATCGGAAATGAAACAGAATGAAGAATTCGTATTAAAATTAAAGCGAAATTTTATTGATGGACTTAATGCTATTGCCGGTAAAAATATTTTAATCAACTCAAAAGAAAATACTTCGCCTTATATTTTGAGTGTTACTTTCGATCCGGATTTTTATAAAAACGATGCCGAGTCGATGCTTATGTTTCTTGATATTAACGGAATAGCCGCATCAAACGGAGCTGCGTGTAATTCCGGTACGATCAAAGCTTCGCACGTAATTCTTGCCGGCGGAAAGAGTGAAAGTTACGCCAACGGAACATTACGTTTTTCATTTGCGCCGTATAATACTGAAGAAGAAATAACTATTACTTTAGATGTTCTGCAAAAGATGGTAGATAAATTCAGAAAATGATCAAGTTAAATAATCAATCATCGTGCTGATTTTTTCTTTAAGATCTTTACGCTCTACGATAAAATCAACAAAACCATGATCTTCTAAAAACTCCGATTTCTGGAAACCTTCCGGTAAATCTTTTCCAATAGTCTCACGAATAACACGCGGTCCTGCGAAGCCGATTAGAGCTTTCGGCTCAGCTATATTTACGTCTCCGAGCATGGCGTAGCTCGCGGTTGTTCCGCCGGTAGTTGGGTCTGTGAGAACTGAAATGTAAGGAATCTTGGCATCAGCTAATCTCGCCAAACGAGAACTGGTTTTAGCCATTTGCATCAAAGAAAAAGCAGCTTCCATCATTCGCGCGCCGCCGCTTTGGGAAATTATTATCATCGGGATTTTGTCTTCGTAGGCTTTGTCTATTGCGCGGGATAATTTTTCACCGACAACCGAACCCATACTTCCGCCGATGAATTTAAAATCCATACAGCCAAAAGAAACTCTTTTACCGTCAATTTTTCCCGTTCCGGTTTTCACCGCATCATAAAGTCCGGTTTTCTTAATCGTTGAATTGATTCGTTCTTTATAATTTTTTGTGTCAACAAAATTTAAAGGGTCGCCCGATTTCATTTTTCTATCAAGCTCTTTGAATGAGTTTCTATCAAGCAAAAGCGAAATGTATTCATCACTCCCAATTCTAAAATGATGTTTGCATTTATGGCAAACCCAATGATTCATTTCGAGCTGCTTGTTGTGGATTATTTCATCACATTGAGAACATTTTACCCATTGCCCGTCTGGCATTTCCCGTTTTTGGCTATCGGGAGATATATTTTGTTTTGATCTTTTAAACCAACCCATTGATTACCTACTTTTCAATATTTACAAAAAGCGTTACTGTTTGAAGTGAGGAAGAAGGATCGTCCGAATCAATTGATACTGTTCTCGTCATCTGACCGACACGGCCTGAAGTGTCAAGCTTAATTTCCAAATTTGCCGCTTCGTTAGGTTTTATTGTATTAGCGCTAAGCATAGTCGCCGTGCATCCGCATGATGTTTTCACGTCCTTAATATTCAGATCCGCGTCACCGTTATTTCTAACAGCTATGTGAAGTTCAAGAACCTCACCTTCTTTAACGGTTCCAAAATTATGCTGTGTTTTAGAAAGCGACATTACCGGCGCAGTTTTTTTAACAGATTGCATAGTACTCTTCGGAAGAACATTTACAATAAAAGCAAATCTTAATTGTGAATTTTCCGGATCATTCGAAAAAACATAAACATATTTTTTCTGAATTCCTTCCCTGCCGAATGAATTGAATTCAACTTTTATCTTAGTTGATTCTCCTGGATTGAGTTTATCTTTTTCCGGCTTAACGGCGGTACACCCGCACGACGCTTTCACTCTGGATATCTCAAGAACGGCGTTGCCCTTATTAAAAATTGTAATATCTTTTGAAAGAATTTCGCCTTCGTTCATTTGTCCGAAATCGTAAATCTCTTTTTCCACAAAAATCTTTGGCGCTTTATTTTGAGCTAGAATAAGAACCGTGAATAGAAATACGATACCGATTATTAATTTTATTTTCATTTTTTCACCTTTGCTACAAAATTTTTAAGATAATTTGGCTCTAGATAATCGTAGTCATAAGTTAATAAATCTTCACCAAAAATATAAGCCCACTTTCCTACGAAGTAAGCGTTGGGCGAAGCAATTGAATTTTCAATATTAACCAAGCTCGAATTACCGAAAATAGTATTTACTCCCAAATTGCTTCCAATAATTGAAGATACATTAATTAGTTTAATAGTCGGATTTTTGAGAGAATCACGCTTCGTAATTTTTGAAAAATAAACCTCTTCCCTATTAACTTTATTTGCGATGATAAAACTTTCTTCCAACCCATTGAATGACCTGATTTGAAACGACATTGCGCCGTAAGTTGAAACGGGAATGAGAGGTAGACCTTGACCAAGAGCAATACCTTTTGCTGCAGTTAAGCCTATTCTTAATCCGGTAAAAGAACCGGGACCCATAGAAACAGCGATGGATTTTAAATCACTTACCGCTAAATCAGATTCTTTTAATACGCTATCAATAATAGAAAATATTTTTTCAGAGTGAATGTGTTTCTTTTGGACATTCATCTCGGAGAAAGTATTTATGTCGATTAAGACTGCGACACTGCAGAGTTCACCGCTAGTTTCAATCGCTAATATTGGAAATATATTACTTACGCTCTTCAATATTGATTTTTCTTTTGTAATCATTGATGAAATCTATGTTAATCTGAAATCTCTTCTTTGGAATAATTTCTTCGAAGAGTTCTGCCCATTCTATAAAGACTACTGCTTCTTCATCAGAAATGTACTCTTCAAAACCGATATCGTAAAGTTCGTTAACAGATATAATCCTGTAAAAATCAAAATGGTGAACTATTTCTTTACCGGAATAAGTGTTCACAATGGCAAAACTCGGGCTGCTAACATTCAGGATATTATATTTTTTACAAAGCGCTTTTACAAAATAAGTTTTTCCTGCGCCCAGATTACCGGTCAAAGTAATTACTGAACCTTTCTTAATTACATTTGCAAATTCGCTTGCCGCTTCGGCAGTTTCAGCCAAAGTCTGAACAATAATTTCTTTTTTAAACATCAATTAAACTTTGCTCTCCAAAACTGCAACGGGAAGAATCATTTCCTCCATCGAAATACCTCCGTGTTGAAACGAATCTTTATAGTAACTAAGATATTTGTGATAGTCGGTCGGATAGACAAAATAGTAATCCTCTTTAGCTATGATGTAACTTATAACCACTCCCCTTTTAGGCAGCTTAAAATCAAGCGGGTTTTTAACGTACACCGCATTTTTTTCATCGGCTTTTAAATTTCTACCATACTTAAACCGGAGATTAGCGGAAGTTTCCCTATCGCCTAAAACTTTAGCGCCGCGCAATGTTCTTATGCTTCCGTGATCGGTAGTGAGAACAATCTTTGCGTTTTTCATTTGAGATATTGCTTTAAAAGTACCGAACAATGAGGAATGCATAAACCAACTTTTCGTGAGAGATCTGTAAGCAGGTTCATCGGGAGCTATTTCTTTTAGAATATCTGAGTCTGATCTTCCGTGAGCTATCATGTCTAAAAAATTAACTACTACTGCCATCAAGTTTGTTTTTTTATGGGAAACAATATTTTGTTCAAAAGACCGACCGACATCCGGATCGATAATCTTCATGTACTTCAATTCGTTTTGCAGCTTAATTTTTCTTCTTTCGAGGAGCAGTTCAAGCAATTCCTTCTCGAATTTATTCATACTTCTTTCATCATCTTCATTTCCGCTTTTCCAAAGTTCCGGATAGTGCTTTTCAATCTCTGAAGGGAAAAGTCCGCTGAACAATGAATTACGGGCATAAGGCGTTGCTGTAGGAAGAATGGAATAATAATAATCCTTTTTAATGTTGAAATAAGGAAGAAGAAGTTGCTCCATTTCAAGCCATTGATCCAGCCGCAGACAGTCCAGAACGAAAAAGAATACTGGGCCGTCGGAATTTTTTAATTCTGGAATTAAATATTCATCAACAATCTGATTTGACATAATTGGAGATTTTTCATCATCTTGATTATGTATCCAATGCTTATAATTTCTTTCAACGAATTTACTGAACTCTTGATTGCACTCGCGCTTCTGCTCAACTAATGACTGTCTCAAATCAATTTCGGAATGTAAGTCAAGATCCAATTCCCAATTAATCAATTTGAGATAAATGTCCGTCCACTCCTTGTAATCCAAATCCTCTTTTATCAAGTTGGATATTTTATTAAAGTTCTGCAAATAATCTTTCTGGACGTACTCTCCGGATATTTTTTTACTTTCGAGAATCTTTTTGCACACCATTAAAACTTGAGATGGAACTACGGGCTTAATTAAGTAATCGCTAATCTTACTTCCAATAGCTTCGTGCATCAAACTTTCCTCTTCACTTTTCGTAACCATCACAACAGGAATGTTTGAATCGATTTCTTTTATTCTAGCAAGCGTTTCCAATCCGCCAAGCCCTGCCATCATTTCATCGAGGAAAATAAGATCGAAACTATTTTCTTCAACTTCCGAAATTGCATCTTCGCCATTAGTAACGGTAGTTACATCGAAACCTTTTTCCGTTAAGAATATTATATGCGAACGGAGCATTTCAATTTCGTCGTCTACCCAAAGGATTTTTCTTTTACTCATATTCATTTTTTCTTTCTTCGAATTCGTTATCGCACTTTTTTAAAAAACATACAACATAGGTTATTGAATTGTAATCTGAACGTCAAGTCCGGCTTCGTTTGTGGTGGTTTCCGGAATACGCGAAGCGCCTTCCGGTTTTACGGAAGTTCTTCTGTAAAATAGTGACAGCGTAACTCTTGAACTCATAACATATCTTACTCTCGGCTCTAAAGTAGTTCTAGTTGTTCCGTCTTGAGGTTTACCTTCTTCTTTAAATCCCTCGCCCATTAAAAAAACGACAACAGAATTCTGCCCGCTCGTAAACGAAAATGAAACTTCGAGATCGTTCTTTAAAGAAAGCCCAAACAATGGAATATCGAATCCTGATTTAGAGAAACTCGCGGATACATTTATATCCCGCGAGAAGGATTCGGTTATATTTCTTGTGGAGAGCCCCAAATCATAATTTGTTTTTGTAGAATATTTAATTGAACCGGAAAGATTGCCGCCCCATAATTCTTCGAAAGTTACGTTAACTCCCAACAATGGCGCAAATCCATAACTAATTTTTTGCGTTTGAATTTCCTGCTCGCCGTCCGTATCAACTTTCCATCCCTCCGAAATATTGGAATTGTAAGCGTGCGTTAAAGAAACTCTTTTAGCAATGCCCTCAAACAGAGACATTTTTTCTAAGCCCGACCAGTTAATTCTCCAGTTGGGACGGGGAACGTATTTACCAAGCTTATTCAAAAAAGGAACTTTTGAAAGAAGAGGAAGAGTTTCAAGACCCTCAGCAAATGCGTTTGATAGACTCGTTTGCGGATCATCAGCCAAATGATTGTAGAGTGAGTTTACATTTTTTAAATCGCTGTTTGCCATCGGTATCGGCAAGCTAAAGAAAGTCCTATCCAAACTACCTGTGGAAGTTCTATTCGTGATTGTTATTTCACCAGTTGTTGAATCGGTTTTAATTGTTCGGGATTCGTTATATCCCCAGCCGACCTGCCAATTGATGTCTATTGTTGCGCCTTCCCACAACGGACGGGATGTTTTAAAATCGATGCTGTTCTTCTGAGAGAATTTATCCTGTAACGTTCCGTTCAGCGCACGCGGTCCAATATCAGAACTCAAACCGAGCATATATAATCGTGATGGTCCGTTGTCGGTATTCTGCCTAATCCCCCAGAAATTTGAAAAGCCTGTTCCTTCTCCGCGCAAGCCGGAACTGGAGTGAGAATTGCTCTGACTAAAATTGAAACTTATTTGTTCATAATCGAAAAGTGCGAATTTTGTTCCGCTCAATAATAAATTGAAAACTTTGCTTAACTGCGATGGACCTTCAAGACTATCGGATACGGCTCCGGTGCTATCGGTTTTAATACCTTGCTGAGTTGGGTCATTCCCCGGATCTTGATTTGGACTTCTATCAGGTTCTCGTGAACCGCGCCTTCCTTTATTTGTGGTAGTACTTACCGGAGCGGGCTTATCTTCTCCGAAAAGTGGTGAAAAGAGTGATTTCAATTTTAAATTCATTCCGGCTTTAATTGAGTTTCCCCAACCTGCGCTTCTTCCAAGTGATTCCTGTTCAAAACTATTCTGCCAATTGTATGAAACGTTGTATCCGGCATTTACGGTAAAATAGCGGTTAATATCAAAAATTGTTGGAAGCTTTGGCTGAGTTTTTAGATCAAATGACTGTTTATAATTGTTATCTCTGCCGAAGAAATTTCCGGTTATTATAGCATCCCAAATTTCTGATTCAGTCCGCTCAATATCTCCATTCATAAAAAGATGAGCCAATGATGAATTAATATTAATATTATAATTCGTTGACAGATTCAGAAATCCGCCGTCGGTAATTTTCCAGTTAAAGGAAGCAGTTCTACTAGTTGTAAAACCTCTTTGAACCTGCGGCAGAGCAGTCTTAGTCCTGGATTGAATAAAAGAATAATTCCTTTTGGCTGTTATACCGCTGTTAAATGTTTGAGGCGTAAAAAATACCTTTACATTCCTGTAATCTTTTAACAGTTCCAGTAAATCTCCAATAAGCGGAATATCAACGGGATAAAAGAAATTATCCTGCCCAAGATTAAGAGTGTAATTAATATTTGAGTTCCAAACCCAACTGCTTGAAACAAGAGTAGTGGGATTTCGTGAAAACGACTTATTGTAATTAAAACCGAATGATAAACTGTTGATAATGTCTCTAATATACCACTCGTTCGAAGGAATTTTGATTTTGATATTAGAAACATTCCAAGTGTCGGAAACATTTAGAGTATTCGATTCGCGTATCAAACTATCGGGATTACTGGAAGCCTGCGCTGCCTTGCTTACAAGAACGTCAGTCTGTGGTTTGTACAACGGCTCACTAATTCCTTCGGAGTGAGAGTAACTTACATTCAAATTGCTGCCCGATAAATTAGCCGGAATTAATTTCAACACATCAAGATTTGAAGAAATGCCCCAACTGGTTTGGTTAACCCGCGAACCGAACCGATCTGAAAGTTTATGGAAATACGGATCAGTTTGCTTTAAGTTCACGCTCACGGTCATCAAATCCGCTAATTTTAATGAAGCGGCAGTTGCATACGCCCAGCCTTCCGTATCTTCCGCGCCAAGCACGCGTAATTCATTTATCCATATTTCGCCTGAAACCGCTTGACCAAAATCCCCTTTATCAGCCGGATTCACAATACCAATTGTAAAATACGAGACTCTCGTAAGTGTCGGATTTCCCTTGATACCATAATAATGATCTAGTTTGCCAGGCACCTTGTCAAAATATAAAGTTGAGATTGTGTCAACATCGCGTCTTTCTTTAATTGCCGTAAGAGCATCGAAAATAATTTTAATCTCGTTCCAACCGTCTCGGTTGCCTATTGAGTCGTACACAATCGGCTGGCGGTATTCGTAAAAGTTGTTTGTATCCGAACCAAACCTGAAATAGATCTCGGCGCCATAATTATTTGGATCTTTGTAATATGAAACCGAACTTGACAGCGGATAATTCTCATCTCCACGGACGAACAGTTTTAATTCGCCATAATTGAATAAATCGAGAGGCTTAAATAAATACTTAACAGCTTCACGTTTTTCGCCGTCTTTCAAATCATTAATTTTTACTTGCAGAGACTGCTCATTTTTGAAAACTTCTTGATCAGGCTTGCTCCGGTCTCTTTCTCTATTAACTCCCGGCGGACTTACATATTCCGGATTATCTTCAATGTTAATTGTAGAAAGCGTCATCACAGAATCTTGATTATCCGCAGTTAACTTCTGCCATTGATTGCCAACAAGATTCAAATCTGCCAACCTTAAATGAACAGTGTCCTCAACTCCCGAAATCCAAATTCTCATAAATTCAATAACCGCAAAACTGGGATTACCAATTGTAGATGTGAACTCTTTCAAAGGAATTCTGAATTGATACCATTTTTCTGAAGTGCTTCCACCCCCGGAAATAAAGGGGTTCATATTTCTGCTGGTGTCCATCGAAATTTCATAACGGAAGTAACTGTCGAGTCTATCAAGCGTAAAGTTTCTGTTTAAGTCCTCTGAATCGGGGAAGCGCCCGATATCCGTCAAAGCGGCATTGCCCTCTGTTCCATTTATATTCAAATAATCATTTCGGTTATCCGAAGCGCTTGTAAATTTAAAATTATCCCCGTTTGGATCCGGATTCGAAGCCGAGTTGTAATCTGGCTCATTAATATCTTTTAAACCGTCAATACCGGTGTCCTCTCCTTCATCCACGTTATCGTTGCCGTTATTATCTTCCTTGTCAAGACGACCATTCGGAATAACATCCTCATTAATTTGACCGATATCGATATTGATTTTAGCGCCGTCCGGAGCTTCAACAATTTTCATCCAAAATTCTATGAATTCAATATTTTCTTCAATTAAATTGTTTGCCGTGGAAGATAGAACGCGCATCATTCCGCCCCAGTTTTGTGCGGGGAATGAAAGCAGAGCGGGATTATTATTGTACATCCCTCTCATCGTGGGATAGTAAACAAAATCAAGAACAGTTACCTGCTGATCCTCGCGGGCAACTAGTTTATTAGGCCAGATATGAGAGACATTCACGTCGGAAGGTAAGAAGTTGTACCAAAAGGCTTTTCCTTTGTATCTCATTTGAGTTACGGGATCGAACCCGCCGATAAAGGGAAGATTATTAGGCACGGAAAGATCCCGCCAGCCAGCATAGGAAACACCGATTGGAATAATTCTTTTTGACCCTTCAAAATCATCGATGTAAGCTATACTCTGATTTCCATCGCTCTTGATTGTACTTTTCTTCGTGTTGGGATCAGGATTGATATATGCGAATTCTCCTTTCAGATTGAAGGATGAAGCCGCTCTTGTAGAGATAAGATAATCCAAACCGGTGGTTATAAAGGGCATCTCAACCGTAGTCTCAAAATCCAAACCATATATTGAGTTGCTAATCGGCTCTTCGCCGATTCTAACTTTATCGCTGAGCGTTTTCTGATTCAAATTTAAAAACGAGAACCCCAGTTTAGTGGTTTTATTGAACTCATAAACACCGCGCAGCCCCAGCAATGTTTTTGATGCTAATTGAAATAAATCATTTTGTTCGTAAGAAATTTTTAAATTTGCGCCTGGAACTAGAGCGGCATCGTTCTTTATTGTTACCCGACCGATATTGTAATCTACGTTATAATCAATTCCCTCTTTCAATTCTCTTCCGTCAAGAGTAACTCTAACCGAATTTTCAACGACATTAAAACCTATAGGATAATCCGCACGAACTTCCGCTGAATATTCACCGACAATTAGAAATTTATCCAGTTCCTTTTTTTGCCGCGCAAAAGTTTTAGTGGTATCGTATACATCCGGGAATTTTAGATCGTCCGGCAGCGGGAATGGGAGATCGCTTCCGAACGGTTCAAGCGTTGGGAAAATGATTTCACCATTAGTCGGAATTATTGTTCTGCCCGGATTAAAGTCAAAAACGCCATCCGGAAATTCCCCCCCGCTTGCATCTGTTCTATCTAATTTGAAAAGTTCAAGTAATTGTCTGCCTTCAAAATCGTTTAGAGGATCAGAACCTTCATTTCTATATAGAATGTCAAGCGTGAATCCATCCTGTTTAACTTCTCTTCCGCCGATAGGATAAATATTTTTTAACTGCAGTTTCCATGCAATTTTATATTCAGGCTTAAGGTAAGGGGGCTTAATAAGTTTTAAAATTAATATTTTATTTTCATCTGTAATATCTTTATCAAATTCACCAATGTACAAATCGTCTTCGGGACTAGGAGAATCACCATCAATTCTATATGATACCGCTATTGCGTCCTGCTCCTGAATTGGAGAAGTAAAACTTATAAAACCGGTATACTCCTGATAAATGTAATCCAAACCTCCAGTTAGTTTAAGGAACCTTCCTTTAATAATCGATTCTCCGTTGACCGGATTTTTTGTACTGTCCCGCAAGGATTCGTCATACTTTAGAGATTTAGGAAGACCTTGCAGATTGATATAAGCATTTCCTTTTCTCTCATTAGGATTTACAATCGCTGATGTAGTCTTCCAAACTTCAACCTCTCTAACGAAATATCTTTCTGATTCCGTAGTTGGCTGAAATACAAAATTGCCGTAGAATCTATTAAACAAGTCTAATTTTTTACTTGCATAAATTGTATCAAGAAAATAGTTATTGATTGAATAATCGTAAGCGTGAATTTCGAATGTAGATTTTTTTGAACCTCCGCTTATGCTTACCTCCTGAATTTCGCCTTTCTTTTGAGAAGCTAGTGCGGTTAATGTTAAAGGTCCCATTTTGAATTGAGACTTGATGCCGAATAAAGCTTCGCTGCCGCCAACTAGCGGTGATGTTTGAAGCGACACGTTTCCCGCTTCAACGCTTTGTACAATTTCGTCCTCGTAACCCTTATAATTTATTTTGAGCTCATTTTCATATTCGAAAGTCCGCTCTGTGTTCCAGTCGGCATTAATTGTAAGTTTATCGCCAATTGTTCCGTTAACGCTAATTTGAACCTGCTGGCTAAAATCCGGTTCATTCCGCGTATTTCCTAAAGCAGAAGCTGTAAGTCCTTCGGTAGTTTCGTTTCTCCAGGCTCCGTGAATATCAACCGCTCCGTTAATTCTTAGCTTAATTACGTTTGGTCCAAAAATACTTAGAAACGAAGTGCTAGGCAAAGGAATTTCTATGTTCGTAATATCTTTTAGTAAAGAACTTAGGTCATCTTTAGATGCAGCTATTTCGTATTTATATCCTTGCTCTTCCCATAGCTGCCTGTTGTTTGCTTTTATTTTTAGATCAATATATTCTTCAAGACGCATTTTGAGAAATATTTTTTCGGCGCCGTCTCCAAGAGATTCTTTAATAATTACAAATTGACCCGTTGAATCTAACTCGACTGTTTTTTTGTAGTGCTGTTTGCCTGGAGCAGCGAAAAATCCGGAAGTTTTTTTATCCCCCACATTAGTTACCGGCGAATCGCTTCGTTGATATCTAAATTGACTAATCCTTCCCGTGGAATCAATCGCCATCGAATCTACTTTTGTAGTATCAACTAAAATTGAATCCGCCAATGGATTGTTCACAGAAAGCGAGTCCAGGCTATCTGCGAATAGATTATTCTCCGAGAGTGAATTGAGGCTATCAGCGAAAGTTGAATCTGAAAAGCTGCGATACGATTCATTAAACTCTTGCTTAAGCCATGAAAGTTCTTCAATGCTTTCAATATTAGTATTTTGTGAATGATTATTCTGCTGCCCGGAAAGAATATTGGTTTGTTTTTCAATTAAGGTAAAACCTAATGAAGCAACAATCAGAATGAAGGCTAACGTAAAAATAAATTTTTTGTTCGTTTTCAGCCCTTTTCGACTAGTTTTACGCAGAATTTCCTCGAAATTAAAGTGTAATTGTAGTAGAAATTATTCGATAAACCTCCGTGTTCTTCTTTATGTATGAGCAAAAATTATTTAATTAAATCTATAAATTCAATACAAATTTCAATGGTGACGAATAATTACATGATTAGATAATATCGTTCAAATTGGTTTTTGCTTCCAGTACGTCCGTTATTTGATTTTCATGAATAATAACCGCACTTAGCTTATTACCGACGCATGCGCCGGTATCAATATAAACCGCATTAGCCTTTTCATCCAAAATGATTTCCTGCTGTTTAGTGTGTCCAACAACCTGCAGTTTACCGATATCCAATAAATCACCGCGCGCCCATAGAACTCCAAAATCATTCTTAAAATCACGGATAATTGCTTCCGTAACTAATTTGTGATTGCTCTTAAAATCACCTGGAAGAAATTTTTCATACTGCTTCGATATGCCTGCGTGCGTGATTAAACAATCACTTGTATCGAAAAATAACGGCGCATTTTTAATTACTTCTATGTGTTTGAATACATCATCCTCGTGACTTTCGTAAGATTCAAGCGTAGTTTCGCTGCCGTTAAAAACCCATGAGCGCGCGAAAATACTAGTTGGATCTTTAAAAAAATAAAGAAACATATAATCGTGATTACCCGGAGTGAACTTTATTCCTTCGCTAATCACAAATTTCATTACTTCGAAACTGTGATTACCTCTATCAACCATATCTCCGACACAATATAGCGGAATATTTTGATATTTAACTTTTATCTTATTGAACAACTCAATAAGAGTATAGTAGCACCCGTGAATATCACCAATTACAGCTATCATTTAGATGTGATAAGTTTCTTTAGCAAATTGAGTTAGTTCATCCCTAAAATTCGGATGGGCAATTCTAATTAATTCTCTCGCTCTTTCTTGAATAGTTTTTCCGTGAAGCATAGCAATGCCGTATTCAGTTACAACATAATGAACATCACCTCGTGAAGTTACAACGCCCGCTCCAGGTTTTAACATAGGAACAATTTTAGTGATGGTTCCGCCTTTTGCAGAAGATGTAAGCGCAATAATAGGCTTGCCTCCTTCTGAGTGTGAAGCGCCTCTTATAAAATCAACCTGCCCGCCGATGCCGCTATAAAGCCTTGTGCCGAGAGAATCTGAACACACTTGACCTGTTAAATCGATTTCGAGAGCAGAGTTTATAGCAACCATTTTATTGTTCTTTGCAACAATGAACGGATCGTTGATATACTCTTGTGGATGAAATTCAAATATAGGGTTATTATCTAAAAAGTCGTAGCTTCTCTTCGTACCGAGAACAAATCCTGCAACAATTTTACCGGGATGAAGAGTTTTCTTTTCGCCATTAATTACGCCTTCTTCAACCAGATCGATCATTCCATCAGAAAACATTTCCGTATGAACGCCAAGATCATTCTTATCGTGCAAATATTTGAGAACGGAATCAGGAATAGCTCCAATTCCCATCTGCAGAGTAGAACCGTCTTCAATTAAACTCGCAACATTTTGACCGATCTTATCATAAACTTCCAAAACTTCTTTGCCGGCATTTGGATCAACCTGCGGAAGCTCCATCAAAGGTTCGCTGTATTCAACTAAATAATGGATCTTATTTACATGAATAAAACTATTTCCCAGTCCGCGCGGCATTTCCGGATTTACCTGAGCAATAACTATTTTAGATTTTTCAGCGGGAGTTTTAATATTACCGACATCAATGCCGTAGCTGCAAAAACCGTGTTCATCCGGCGGAGATACATTTATCAAAGCGACATCGGAAGTTAAAATTCCCTTTTTAAAAAGGAGCGTTACCTCGGAAAGAAAGATCGGAATAAATTCTGCTCTGCCTTCGTTCACCGCATTACGTGTATTCCCGCCAATAAAAAAAGCCTTGTGCTTGAAATGTTTTTCCATTCCAGGTTTGGTGTAAGGCAGATCTCCTACGATAAGAATATGATAAATAGACACATTTTCTAATTCATCCTTTCTTCTAACCATTGCTCTTATCAATTCCAAAGGCGCTGCGCAGCCGGGCTGAACAACAATGTTGTCTCCGGATTTAATACACTTTACCGCTTCATCCGAAGTAACCAATTTCGAATTATACTTTTCCAGCCATACTGCATTTTTTGGTTTTGCCATTTTAATCTCTTCCGTGGTCATCGTCATTTCAATTCATTAATTCGTTGAAAAAATATGCAGTCTTCTAAATTCAATTCCAAAAGTTTCTGCAATAGTTTTGTTTGTACACGAACCTTGATACGTACAAATTCCTTTTGCTAATCCGTCGTCGCCCATAACCGCATTCGAAAGCCCGTTATCGGCAATTTTCATAATGTATTCAATTGAAGCATTTGTTAGTCCGTATGAAGCAGTTCTTGCAACCATAGCGGGAATATTCGGAACGCAAAAATGAATTACTCCGTGCTCGATGAAAACCGGTTCGGAAATTGTTGAGGGTCTCGAAGTTTCAATGCAGCCGCCTTGATCAATAGAGATGTCCACAATCACGGAACCCTTCTTCATAGTTTTAACCATTTCTTCCGTAACTAAATGCGGCGATTTTTCTCCTTTAATTTGAATGGCGCCAATTAAAATATCAGCGTATTTAACTCCGCGCGCAATTGTGTAAGGATTGGCAACCACAGTTGTAATATTTTTTCCGATTAAATTTTCAATTCTTCGTAATCTTCTTAAATCTTTATCGAGAACAATTACCTGACATCCGCGTCCTACCGCAGCTCTTGCAGCATTCAAACCAACGACACCAGCGCCAATAATTACAACAGCGGCGGGCGCAACTCCTGTAATTCCTCCAACAAGAATTCCTCTTCCGTTCGGGAAGTCGCTTCCCAAATATCTCTCTCCAATCTGAACGCACAACTGACCTGCAATTTCACTCATCGATTGAAGAATAGGAAGTTCATCATTTTTTTCAATCAATTCGTAACTGATGCCCGTAATTTTTTTCTGAAGTAGTTTTTCGATTATATTCTTCTTGCTAACAGCGAGGTGCAAAAAGGAAAATACAATTTGATTTTCCTGAAGAAGATCAACTTCAGTTTCCGTAAGGGGGGCAATTTTTGCTACTATTTCCGAACGCTGATAGACTTCCTCTTGACTGTAAACAATCGTAGCTCCGGTATCTCTGTATTGATCGTCAGTAAAATGGCTGTCAATTCCGGCATCATTTTGGATGAACACGGTATGACCGGCTTTAACTAATGTATCTACACCTGCAGGAGCCAATGCAACTCTTTTTTCTTGAAGCATCGCCTCTTTTGGTATTCCAATTCTCATATTTTGACTCATTATATATCGTTTTGATAAAAATAATTATAAATAGGTTTACTTACAATTTCCACAGCTAAACGGGCGTTATCGGTTTTTTACCGTTTAGAACATTTATCACATTTTGGGCGGCGATTTCTGCCATCTGATTGCGGGCTTCTATTGTAGCGCTTCCAATATGCGGCAGTAAATATACATTCTCTAATTTTAGCAGTTCGTGATTTATCTCAGGTTCATTTTGATAAACGTCGAACCCGGCTCCGAAAATTTTCTTTTTCTTAAGGAGTTTTATTAAGTGAATCTCATTTAACACTTCACCCCTTGCAGTATTAATTAGCACGGAAGATGATTTCATCAAATCCAGCATTTTGGAATTGACAATATTTTTTGTTCGTTCATTCAGCGGAAGGTGAAGTGAAATTACGTCCGCAGCGTTCATCAATTTTGGCAGTGAAACTTTTTTTGCGTTTAATTTTTCATCGAAATCTTCGTTTCGACTTCTGCTGAAATAAATAATCTTCATTCCGAATGCTTTAGCTCTCAAAGCAGTTGCATAACCAATTCGTCCGGCTCCGATTATTCCCAACGTTTTGTTTTGAAGGCTTGATCCCAAAAGTAATTTTGGCTGCCATCCCACAAATTTTTTATCTCTAACCAGTTTCTCTGATTCATAAAACCTTCGAGTAACAGCTAATATCAGCCCCATCGCTATATCAGCGGTTGCATCGGTTAAAACATCGGGTGTGTTTGTAACAATAATATTTTTTTTACGCGCATATTCAAGATCAATATTATTGTAGCCGACTGCATAATTTGCAATCACCCTGCATTTGGATAAGCAATCAATTACTTCCATATCGATTTTATTGGATAGAAGTGAGATCACCGCATCAGCATTTTTCGCTCCGCTGATCAGTTCAGCTTTTGTTAGCTGTTTTTGGTTCCTATTTATTTTTACGGTGAAACCGGCTTTCTTTAATTGCTTTTCGGCAACTATCGGCAGATCACCTGTAATGAACACTTTCAATTATGCACCAAACAATAGTCCGACAATAAAGACAGCGCCTAAAATTCCAGCGATATCCGCTAACAAACCGGCAGCAAGAGCATGTCTCGTATTCCTAATATTTACCGCTCCAAAATAAACAGCTAAAACATAAAACGTTGTTTCCGTACTCCCGAAAAACGTTGAGACTAAAATTCCGATGAATGAATCCGCGCCGTGAATAGCAATAATTTCCGCCATAATTCCGAGCGATCCGCTGCCGGAAAGGGGTCTCATAATTGCCATTGGAAGCGCTTCGGCGGGCATTCCTACTAGTTCGGTAAAGGGATTTAGAATTGTGATGAGGATATCCATTCCACCGCCTGCTCTGAAAATCCCAATAGCAACGAGCATTGCCACCAAATAAGGAATAATTCTAATCGCTACATCAAACCCTTCTTTAGCGCCTTCCACAAAGGATTCGTAAATTTTTACTTTCTTAATCGCTCCGTAACCAATGAACAAAAATATCAGCATTGGAATCGCAAGAATCGAAACGATTGTAATTACGCTTTTGAAAAATTCCGGATTGATAAAATCTAATGCGCCGAAAATTTTTCCCATCAATCCCGCTGAAAATAGAATTGCTAAGGATAATATAATAGCCGCAAAGGTCATCAATCCGCGTTTATAAGATTTTAGCCAAGAGCCGAATCCACCGGTTTTAATAGGGAATTTTTCTAAAATTTTTGTTGCGGTTATTCCAACCGTGGTTGCACAAACCGCTCCAAAAATTGATGTGCCGATAATTATTGCCGGATTACTGCTTCCGGCGGCGGCTCTAATTGCAATTGCCGTAACGGGAATCAACGTTAAACCCGCAGTATTCACCGCTAAAAATGTGCACATCGCATTTGTCGCGGTTCCTTTATTTGGATTCAGTTTATCCAATTCTTCCATTGCCTTCAATCCAAAAGGAGTTGCGGCGTTTCCGAGACCAAGCATGTTAGCTGAAATATTCATTATCATTGAACCCATCGCCGGATGATCGTGCGGAATATCTGGAAATAAAAATTTTGTGATAGGTCTAACTGCTCTGGCGATTATCGTTATTAGACCCGCTTGCTCAGCGACCTTCATTACTCCAAGCCAAAGCGCCATTATTCCAATTAATCCCAGAGCGATTTCAACGGCAATACCGGCCATGTCCAATGCAGAGTTAGTAACGTCTTTCATTTTTGCAAACGAAACTTCCTCAAAAACCAAACCTGCTTTTGCTTGAGTCGGATTAGTGAAATTCAATTTTGATATCTGCCCAACTAAATCATCGTCTTTGCCGGAAAGTTTTGCCATTTCTTTCCAGATCGCCGGTGAATCATCACTGATTTTAAGAAAGAATATTTTCGTTCCATTCTCGGCATTAACTGAAATTTTTGCCGAGTGAATGATATCGGATTGGTTTTTTATATCATAAAATTTTGAGAATGATGCAGCGGAAATAAAAATTTCCGCATCATAAGATTTTGATTCTGTTTCCGAGAATGTTTCCGAGAATTGAATTTCAACGGAGATTTGATCTCCATTTCTAAACTTATTATTTGCTTGATCAAAAATATCGGTCGTAAGTGCGGCGCCGATGCCAAGCATTAGTAAACCCAGCCACACATAATTTAGCATTCAAGCTCCGGATGCGTTGAGAAATCAGATTATTTTTTTGTTATTTTGATTGGGAAAAATAAAGTTTTCCTCTACTAAATGAAAACCTTTTCGGTCTATTCGGAAACTTCAGATAGGAATTAACATTATGAAGATATCAATAATTCAGTACGCCCCCATTTGGGAAAATCCCGCAGATAATATTCTGAAGATAGAGGAACTGCTTTCCGAATTTCGCGAGGATACCGATTTGATGATTTTCCCGGAGATGACGCTTACCGGTTTCACAATGAACTCGACTGATTTTGCGGAGGAAATTGACGGCATCTCAACAATGTATTTTTTGGAATTATCGAAGCGCTTAAAGACAAATATTTTTGCCGGCATTATTGAAAAAGACAACGAGAAAAAATATAATTCGCTCGTACATTTCAATTCATTTGGATTGATAAACGCCAGATACCGTAAGGTTCATCCTTTCTCTCTAGCGGATGAAGATGCTAACTACGATGCAGGGAAAGAGCTAGTTATCACAAAAATTGATAATTCTAAATTTGGATTATCCGTTTGCTACGATCTGCGCTTTCCCGAACTTTATAGAAAATATGCTAAAGAAAATGTTTCGGTGATGATAAATATTGCGAATTGGCCTGTGAAAAGAATTGACCATTGGCGGACGTTGGCAAAAGCACGTGCAATCGAAAATCAATGCTTCTTTATTGGAGTAAATAGAATCGGAAGCGATCCTTTTAATGAATACAACGGGTGCAGTTGCATTTTCGATCCTCTGGGGAACGAACTTCTCCTAAAAGAAAATGATGAGGGAATTTTCAATTGCGAAATTGATTTGAGCGAAGTGAAAGAGATTAGAGAAAAACTTCCGTTTTTAAAGGACATGAAATTGATTTAGATAATTTTGAAAATATTTTATTATTTGAATGAGTGATGTTTCCGTATTATAAAATTGTAATTAATTGCATTACGTACTATATTGCGTACATCTTTTAAGGTGAGAAATGAACACAATAACAGCATCCGAGGCAAGAACAAATCTTTTTCAATTAATAAAGAAAACTGTAAAAGGACATGTACACACACGAATAACTTCAAAAGAAGGTTCGGCTGTTATGCTTTCCGAAGAAGAATATGAAAGTTTACTGGAAACTTCAGAACTTCTTTCTGTGCCAAATTTTAAGCAGACAATAAAAAAAGCCGATAAAGAAATTAAAGAAGGAAAAACACTTTCTTTTGATGATGTATTCGGAGCGTAATTTTGAATTACGAAATTAGGTTTTCTAAACTGGCTGCAAAGGACATAAAAACGCTCTCCCCAAAATTAAAGGAAAAGGTAAAAAATATTCTGATCGAAGTGATTTCAGAAAATCCTCATGCTGGGAAAAAATTACTTGGAGAACTTTCGCAAAATTTTTCTTACAGAATTAATCTAAAAGACAGACTCGTTTATTCTATCGAAGAAGAAAACAAAATTGTTTATATAAAAAGAGCCAGAACCCACTACGGACAGTGAGCTAGTTCACTATCACTTTCACTCTTTGAGCAATTTCAATGAACTGCGGAACTGCGATTTATCATTAGACTGATTTCAGAAAAGCTTTCTTTCAAGTTTTTTTAAGTCAATATCCCCGTAGCCAAATAATTCGCTATCTATCATTAACGCAGGCACAATTCCAATGCCTCTTGGCGATGATGAATCTAATAATTTAATTTTGAGAGAAATCCAGCTTAAAGGTTTTAGAAAACCTTTTAATTTCTTTTGAACCTTTGCACAAAGGGGACAGTCATTTGATATGTAAAGCGTTATCTCCATATTTCATGCCCAATATAATATGGAGCCGGCTAAACTTTTGTCGTAAGAATGACACGAAGGAATTTTACATCATTTTGGTTAGCTCTTCTTGCCGGCTTATAATTAGTTTTTTTCTGTCAAATTTTATCAGTCCCTTCGTCCTTAAATCCGCAAGCACCGTGTTGACCGTTTGCCTCGAACACGCTGTTAATTCGCCTATATCCTGGTGAGTTAAAAAAGGTTTAACAAAAATTTCTTCGCCGATTGTTTTGCCCTGGGTTTCTGCAAGGTGCATAATAAATGAAATAACACGTTGTGATGAATCTTTAAAAACCAAGCTTTCAATTCTTTCGCTGTATTTTTTTAATCTGAATCCTATCAGCTTAGTAAGTTTCAAATTAAGCGAAGGATTCTTTTCTGCAAACTCAATAAAATCCCTTTTGCTGATAGCGCAAATCAAACATTCGTCAAGCGCTATTGCATAATCTGTTCGTTCGCTTTCATCTTCGATTATAGATAATTCGCCGAATACTTCGCCGGGATTTATTAATGCAAGTATAATTTCTTTTCCTTCAGAGGAAGTCCTTGTAAGTTTTACTCTTCCCTTTTTAAGAAAGAATATAGAATCCGAAGGATCATTCGCGAAGTAAATCGGCTGCGACTTAGGAATTTCCTTCATGGTTGTTATACTATTCAATCTTTCCATGTTGGGCTGCTGCAATCCTTTGAAAAGATTGAAGTCTTCCAAATACCAAAGTTTTGATTTTTCTGCCATAGAATTCTTCTTTTATTGAATTAACTTTCTTTTTTACAATAACAATAGAATATAAGGAGTTGGTTCAACTTGGTAAAAAATTTAAGTGCGTGCGACTTTAGCTTTTTGTGCAAGTAATAGGCGCAAATTTAACATGTTCGACAATTATATTTAGCATTTAAACATAGTTATCAAAAAGATTCTGTTCTTCCAGTTTAGGATGAAATGTTCCAATAATAATAAATGGATTTGGATACACATGATGATATTGTTGAGTTGTTCCTAAGAAAAAATGCAAATCCTTTTTAACAGCAAAATCGTCTAGATATTTTTCCTTTACCTTTTGACACGCAATTTTTTCATCATTATACTTTTTAATACAATTCCAAAATAAAGCACCGGTTTCCCAATCTTCAATCATCAAAATTCTAGCTTTACCTGTATTGTCTTCAAATTTATAAGAAAATTTATAAGGTAATTTTCGAACAATTTTAAAATCTCCGTCTCTTTTTTCAAAAAGTTTCATTTGATTTAATGCTTCTAATTTTCCTCTATCCCATTCTCGTGGAACTTCTTCGTATAAAAAATCAAGT